>CANRMU010000001.1 GCA_947631895.1 uncultured Bacilli bacterium
TCTTTCATTACTTGACCAACAAAGTAATCAAATAAATTAGTTTTACCATTTTTATATTGACTTATTTGGGCTTCACTGCGTTCCATAATTTCATTAACTATTTTTTGTAATTCTTCTTCATTACTTATCTGAGCCATTCCACTATTGATATATGAATTAGGTTCTTTCTTTTCAGTACAAGCCTTATAAAATATTTCTTTAGCTTGTTTAGAAGAAATTGTTTTTTTAAGAAGAGCATCAATAATTTGTTTTAATAACTTTGGTGTAATATAAAATTCTTTTAAAGGAATCTCTTCATGATTAATTTCTCCTAAAACTTGCGTAGTTAACCAATTAGATGCGGTTTTAGGAGTAATACCTAACTCTAAACATTCTTCATAATAATCAACATAAGATTTATCTTTAATAATAACTGAAGCATCATAATCAGATAAGCCATATTCATTAACATACTTTTCTTTACATTCTAGTGGTAAAAGCGGAATTTCTTTTCTAATTTCTTCCAACCATTCTTCACTAATTTTGTATTTAGGAATATTTGGGTCAACAAAATATTTATAGTCAATAGCATCAACTTTACTCCGCATATGAATTGTTGTACCACTTTCTTCATCCCAACGTCTTGTTTCTTGCACTACTTCATCATATTTACCATCATCTTTTAATTTAGATTGTCTTTCAATTTCATATAAAATAGCATCATGTACTCCACCAAAAGAGTTAACATTTTTAATTTCGACTTTTGTTCCTAATTCAGTAGCATCTTCTTCCATTATAGAAACATTAACATCACATCTAATTTGACCTTTTTTGGTATCGCCTTCCGAAACATCACAAAATTGATAAATACTTCGCATAGTCTCTAAAAAAGCAACAGCTTCATCAGCACTAGAAAGACAAGGCTCAGTTACAAGTTCTAGTAAAGGAACTCCTGCGCGGTTATAATCAATACAAGATGTCCCAAAATAATGGTCAAGACTTGCTGCATCTTCTTCTAGATGAATATCATGAATATAAACCGGAACCATCTTGCCATTACATTCAATATCAATATGGCCATTAATTCCAACTGGACTTTCCATTTGAGTTATTTGGTAACCCTTAGGTAAATCAGGATAATAATAGTTTTTACGGTCAAAATACATATATTTTGGTTGCTCACAATTTAAAACCATACTCATTTTTAAAGCATCTTTAACACACTTTTTATTAACAACTGGTAAAGTTCCTGGAAATCCCATATCAACAGGTCTGACATTTTCATTAGGAATTTGATTGTAGCTATTTTTAGCACTGGAAAAAACTTTAGAGTTACTTTTTAATTCACAATGCATTTCTAGTCCAATAACGGCTTTATACTTACTCATGTTCCACCTCTTTTGCTATTTGACCTTTATAGTCCATCATACTCTCTAAATGGGCTGCTAGATTAATCACTAATTCATCATTATAACAATTACCCGTAATATTAACTCCAACAGGTAAATCATTTACAAAACCATTTGGAATGGTAATTGATGGAAATCCTCCAAAGTTCCCAATTTGTAAATGTTCATCTAAAGCTTCAGTTCCTTGATGAATCATTTCTACTTTACCATCAAGCATTGGGGCAGGGCCAAGACCAACTGGTAAAATAACTGCATCATATTTTTCATAAATACTCTTCCAAGCATCAACAAGTAATCTTCTTACTCTTTGAGCATTTTTAAAATAACGTTCTTGATTTTCTTTTTGTAAAACATATGAACCAATAACAAAACGTCTTTTAATTAATGGTGAAAAGCCTTTAGTTCGATGATCCATCATCATTTCATCCCATTTATCACCACTACCTCTTTTACCAAAGATAATACCCGTCATATTTGATAAATTACTTGTTGCCTCCGCACAAGAAATAACAACATAAACACTAGCTAAAGCATCTAATAAAGTTTTATCAACACTTACTTCTTCAACTTCTAAACCCATTTTTTTACAAATTTCTAAAGTTTTTTGAAAGTTTTCTAAATGACTTTTTAATTCTTCACTAGCATTTGGATAATTATCAATATTAACTAATTCTTTAATATAACAGATTTTTTTAGCCATTAATTCTTTATTTGTTGCTTCTTCTAAATGAATATCTTTTGAATCCCAAGAAGTCATATCATTTGGGTCAATTCCTTTCATGCGGTCTACTACAATTGCGGCATCAAGAACACTTCTTGTTAAAACTCCACAATGATCAAGACTTGATGCAAAAGCAAACAATCCATAACGGCTAATCATTCCATAAGTTGGTTTATAGCCTACTATTCCACAATAAGCAGCTGGTTTTCTAATAGAATCCCCTGTATCACTACCTAAAGCATAAGGATATACTCCACTTGCTACAGCTGCCGCAGAACCTGATGATGATCCCGCACAAGTTCTTCTTAAATCCCAAGGATTTTTAATAATTCCTGTATGAGCAGTTGTTCCCGTACCACCCATACCAAATTCATCCATAGCTGTTTTATTTACCATTACGGCTCCACATTTTTTTAAATTTTTCACTGCCGTTGCGGTATAAAAAGGTACATAATCACATAAAGTATTAGATGAACCCGTACTTAAAACGCCTTTAGTAGAATAATTATCTTTAACTCCAAAAGGAATACTTGCTAGAATATCATCACTTGAAACTTCATTTTTAGCATCATCTAAAATAGTTACAAAAGCATTACATTTATCTTCTATTTCATGACTTTTTGCTAAAGATTCTTTAATTAATTCTTCACTTGTAACTTCATTATTTTTTAAAGCTTCATGTATTTCTTTAAGGCTTTTATCCATATAACTCATTATCCCACCACCTTAACTACTTCGATTTCTCTTCCATCTGTAAAGTCAGCATTAGAAAGTAAATCTTCAATTGGTACTGAATCGCCTGCTTCATCTTCTCTTAGACTGCCTTCAAAATCATCTAAAGCATGAGTCATTGGTTCCACTTTATCAATATCTGGAATATTGTTAATTAAATTAATGGTATCATCAATATAATCAAATTCCTCTAAAACCATTTTATTTTCTTCATCTGTTAACTTTATTAATAGTTTTTCAGCATAATCTTCAACCATTTCTTTAGTAAATTTACTCATTATCATCTTCCTTTACTATTTTAATTCCTAATTCTTCTAATTGTGACTCACTTACAACACTTGGCGCTTCACTCATCATATCACTAGCACTTTGCGTTTTAGGAAATGCGATAACATCTTTAATATTATCCGTACCACTTAAAAGCATTGTAAAACGTTCTAGACCAATTGCCAAACCAGCATGAGGAGGTGCCCCATATTTAAATGCTTCAATAAAGAATCCAAAACGATTTTTAATGTCTTCTTCACTTAACTCTAAAGCATCAAAGACAATTTTTTGCATTTCACTATTATGAATACGAACAGAACCTCCACCTAATTCATAACCATTAAGGACAATATCATAAGCAATACTTAAAACATCTTTTTTATTAGTTTTTAACATTTCAAGATCACTTGGCATGGTAAATGGATGATGCATCGCTTTATATCTTCCTTCAGACTCTGAGTATTCAAACATTGGAAAATCAACTACCCATAAGAAATTAAATTGGTCTTTAGGAATTAAATTTAATTCATTAGCAATTTTTAATCTTAAAGCTCCAAGAGAATCATAAACAACTTTTGGTTTGTCAGCCACAATTAAGATTAAATCATTATTAGTAATATTTAGTTTTTCCTTCATCTTAGCTAATTTTTCATCTTCTAAGTTTTTAGCAATTACTCCATTAAAAGTATCATTATCATACTTTAACCAAGCAAGTCCTTTAGCCCCATAAATTTTAACAAAATCAGTTAAATGTTCAACATCACTTCTTGAATATTTATCGCCATTATTTTTGACAACTAAACATTTAACAATTCCTCCATTATCAATAACGTTTGCAAAAACATTCATTTTTGTTCCACGTAAAATTTCCGTTAAGTCATTTAATTCCATTGCAAATCTCGTATCTGGTTTATCACTACCAAAACGATCCATTGCTTCTTGATAGCTTATTCTTGGAAAATCTTCTAAATTTAAATTTTTAACTTTTTTTACAACATGTTTAATTAACTTTTCTACTAAAGTAATAATATCTTCTTGATTTGCAAAACTCATTTCAATATCTATTTGAGTAAATTCTGGTTGTCTATCGGCTCTTAAATCTTCATCTCTAAAACATCTTGCTATTTGATAATATTTTTCAAAACCACCAATCATTAATAATTGTTTAAATATTTGAGGGCTTTGTGGTAAAGCATAAAAAGAACCTTTATTAACTCTTGATGGAACAATATAATCTCTTGCCCCTTCTGGCGTTGATTTACACAAAATTGGTGTTTCAATTTCTAAAAATTCTTCATTATTTAAAAATTCTCTTACGGAAGAAGTTATTTGATGTCTCATTTTAATTGTTTGTTGTAATTTTTCTCTTCTTAAATCTAAATAACGATATTTTAAACCAACATTTTCATTAATCTCTTTATTATCATAAATATTAAAAGGTACAACATCACTTTTACTTAAAATTTCAATATGTTCACACATTAATTCAATTTCCCCAGTTGGAATATTAGGATTAATCATATCATCGGTTCTCTTAATTAATTTACCATCTACTTTAATACAATATTCATTTTTTAAATCTTCAGCAATGGCAAAATCATCTTTTAAAAAACTACGATTAAATACTACTTGACATATTCCTGAACGGTCTCTTAAATCAACGAATATAACGCCACCCATATCTCTTCTTTTATTTACCCATCCATATAAGGTTAATTCTTTATCTACATCTTTTGTAGTTAGTAATCCATTATTAATTGTTTTCATCATTATCCTCTTTTCTAAAATTCACAATTGTTTGGTGTTCTAGGATAAGCAATTACATCTCTAATATTATCCACACCGGTTAAATAAATTAATAATCTTTCAAAGCCCATTCCAAAACCAGAATGAACACATGTTCCATAACGTCTTAAATTTAAATACCAATACATAGATTCTTCATCCATTTTTAATTCGTCCATCCGACTCTTTAATTTTTGATAGTCTTCTTCTCTTTGACTACCACCCATTAATTCCCCAGCACTTGGTACAATTAAATCTACAGCAGCCACCGTTTTACCATCATCATTTTGTTTCATATAAAATGCCTTAATATCTTTAGGCCAATTAGTAATAAAAACTGGTCCATTAAAATAATTAGTTAGATATTTTTCATGTTCTTTAGCAATATCTTCCCCATAATTAGGTTCAAATTCCCATTTTTCATGAGCATTCTTTAAAAGCGTTATAACTTCTTCATGAGTAATTCTTGTAAATTTACTATTAATTAAATCTTCTAATTTTTTAATTAAACCTGGTTCTTGAAATTTCTCTAAAAATTCTAATTCATCATGACATTTTTCTAATACATCTTTAACAATATATTTTAAAAATTCTTCTTCAATATTCATTAACTCATCTAAATTGCAAAAAGCTATTTCTGGTTCAATCATCCAAAATTCTGAAGCATGAACTTTAGTATTAGAATTTTCTGCTCTAAAAGTTGGTCCAAAAGTATAAACTTTACTAAAAGCCATCGCAAAAGTTTCAGCCTGTAATTGTCCTGAAACCGTAAGTCCTGCTTTTTTACCAAAAAAATCATTCTTATAATCAATTTTTTTAACTTTATCTAATGGTAAGGTTGTTACCTGAAACATTTCCCCTGCTCCTTCACAATCACTTGCTGTTATTATTGGCGCATGAAAATAAACATACCCATTATTTTGAAAATATTCATGAATAGCCATACTAGCAACACTTCTAATTCTAAATATTGCTTGATATAAATTAGCCCTTGGTCTTAAATACGCAATAGACCTTAAAAATTCTTTAGTATGTCTTTTGGGTTGTAACGGATAATCCATTGGACAATCTCCTAATAAAGTTATTTCTTTAGCAACTAATTCAATTTCTTGATTTTTACCTTCACTTTTCTTAAGAATTCCAACAACATTTAATGCAGCCCCATTCTTTAAAGTAGTAATTTTATCAAAATCTTTTAAATCTTTATTATAAACAATTTGTAAATGTTTAAAAGTTGTCCCATCTGAAAAATCAATAAACCCAAATTCTTTTTGAGGGCGATGATTTCTAATCCAACCATTTACTATAACTTCTTTATCAATTAATTCTTCATAATTACTCCAAATATTCTTTAAATCCATTTTAATCTTTCCTTTCTAAAAATAATAAAAGCCTAGATTACGTAAGGACGAAAAATATCCGCGGTGCCACCTTACTTCACCTAAGCTCTTTCTTTTTTTATCACATAAAATGCGTTCTTAAATTTATGAAAGTTGTCTTTCCAAAAGATTTCTTAAAAGCATTTTCACCAACTAGCTTTTCTCTTATCTAAGAAATGTCTTTTTTACTTTTCTTTCTTTAAGAAGTTAATAATATTTTAAGACTATTTTAAACTTTAGTCAATAAAAATTTAACCTCCCAAATACCAAAAAATAAAGAATTTTTGACAAATATTCTGTCAATATTAATTTTTATTTTTTGACAATAAATAATTTATTATGTATCGTTATATTAAGGTGATTATCATGAAAAAAACTTTTAAAATAATATGTATTATCATTTCAACTATAATAGTATTATTATGTTCCACTACAAACATATTAACATCTAATACTGGTGGTGTATCTCTAACTTTATTTGAAAGCTTTTATGTTTATTTAGTTTTAATAGCCATCTCTTTATATCGGATATTAAAAAATAAAAGTGCTAATATCTTTTTAATTATTTCTTTATTTTCTTATTTATACACTTATTATTTAGCTAATCAAATGATTAATATCTTAACTGATATTAAAATTACTTTTGAACCAACTTATTATATTTATTTTAGTTCAGCAATTTTTATTATTATATCTTTATTTTTAAATGAACAAAAATCTCAAAATAATTCTTCATCAAATCAAAATGAAAATATAGATAATAAAAATTTATTTTTTACTAATTTTGTAATGGGTCTTAAAGAAATTCCTTTTAATACTACTATTTTATTAGTAAATGATTCTATAAATAATTTTCTAAGTCTTAATTATAGTCTAGATAATATTAATACTAAAAGAATTATATTACCTATTAATACAATTAAAAATTTAACTTTTACAAAAAAAGTAAAACTAAACAATATTTCTAAAACAACCGAAGATCATCAAACCAAAAGCTTATTATTATCTGTAGCTATGTTTGGCGGACATCCTATCATGCAAATGCTTGGTAATCAAGAATTTAATAGTTTATTTGATGCTGTAAGCAATAATTATGATAAAGTAAAATGTGATAATTTTTATGAAATAATTTTAGAAACTACTTTAAATAATGAAGATGTCAAACTAGTTTTTAATACTGATAATAATCCTGAAATATTTATTAATTCCATAAAAAATAGAACCATTATATAAGTTCTATTTTTTCTTATTATTTTTTAATAAATCACGAATTTCTTGTAATAATAATACTTCATCACTAAAGACAACTTCTTCAACTTTTTCTTCTTCTTTCTTATGATGAGATAATTTATTAATCATTTTAATTACTGTAAATATACAGAAAGCAATAATTAAGAAATCAACTACATTTTGAATAAATATCCCATAACCAATAGTTGCATTACCAATTTTAATTGTTAAATTAGAAAAATCATGTCCACCAATAATCACTCCTACAATTGGCATGATAATATTATCTACTAAACTTGAAACAATTTTTCCAAATGCACTACCAATGACAACACCAATAGCCATATCTAAAACATTTCCTTTGGCAATAAATTCTTTGAATTCTTTAACAAAATTTTTCATCTTCTACTCCTCCTCACTTATGGCTTATTATATCCCATCCTAAATCTTTTTTAAAGAGAAAAATGAAAAAAGCATGCAAATAACTAAGTAAAAAAATAGGATGATAAAAAGCTGTTTTAATAAATAAGGTTTTAGATAACTTTAATTTCTTTTCTTTTAAGAGTAATATAATCGTCATTAAAACAGTCATTAAATATAAAATAATTAATGCTAATATTAATGAATTAGTAATCCCAATTAAAATAAAAAATAAACTTCCAAAAAACAAAACTCCTGGAATAATACCTAAACAAAATTCCATATTAGAACGTCTATTAACTACATTTTTAAAAGAATTTTTTAACAATAACCAAATATTTTTAAACCAATTAGTCATAAAACCTTTAATCCATCTACTTCTCTGTTTAATACTTAATTTATATTCTTTTGGTTGAGTATCATAAAAGATAGCTTTAGGATTATATGTTGTAGATATTTCATTTAAAGTTGCATAAATGGAGCATTCATAATCTTCAGTTAAACTATGAAAAGGAAAAGTATGCCATTGTTTAATTAGATTACCATGAATATAAAATCCTGTTCCTGAAAATAACATATTGCTTAAGTGTTTCCGACAATTTAAATTACGATATTCATTTACTAATAAAAAAGTTAACCAAGCACTGATACTTATAGCATTATCTTTATTTTTTAAAGCTCGATACCCAGTAGCCATAGAATAACCTTCCTTATATTTATAAATCATTTGTTTAATAAAATCTTTATCTAAAACATTATCAGCATCAAAAATAAAATATAAATCATAATCCTTCTTTTTACTATCTAAATCTTCAATTAATTCTTCTAAAGCATATCCTTTACTTTTTAATTCTAATTTTTTTCTTACAAAAACATTTATACCATATTCTTTACCAATTTTAACAGTTTTATCATTATTATTTTCAACAATAACATAAACGTTTTCTTTTTTAATTGGATAAGTTTGTTTAAAAATAGATTTTAATAAATCTTCTATTACATCTGCTTCATCTCTAGCTGGTATTAAAATTGCTATATTAGGTTTATTCTTTATATCAGTTTCTAATTTATAATGACTATTTTTTCCTAACAAATATTTAATAATCATTAATAATAACCAAATCAAAAGCATACTAAAGCCAATAGCTAACCAACAATTCATCTTTTAACCTCAATAACTTTCATATTAGTATAACTTTTCTTTAAAACATCATCAGAAAAATAATTATCAAAAAATTTTCCCACAAAAGTTACAGCCGGATAACCATTTTGTCTAAATGATTGTCTTATTACAGCCCCCCAAGATATCGTAAAATCAAATGATAATAATACAATTAAAATATTAGTTAAGATTTTACCAAATTTCACAGGAAAACTCTCAACTATATTGGAAATAGTAGGATAAAAAAATTTTAATAAAGCTAAAGCCAGTAGGCCCCAAACAATCGCAAAAGGAATTGTTGTTCTACCATTAATATTTAATATTTCATTACTATAATCCCAAGATACTGTCCCTAAAAACGTTTCTTGTAAAAAACTTATTAAATATTCAAAACTACCCCCTAATAAAGCTCCTTCAAGTAAAATTTGCCAATCTTTTTTTTCTTTCCTACCAATAATCCCAATCATTATGATGGCTCCAAAACCATAAATTGGACTAATTGGTCCCCATATAACTCCTCTTCTTAATTGCCAAACCCATTCATGATGAAAATGATAATGCATAAATAGATTTAAAAGTTCTTCATAATAAGCTCCAAAAACACAGCCAAATAAAAAGATCCAAAAAAATTTATAGAAACATCTTCCCTTAGCAAACTTTTCTTTATCCATACTTACTCACTTCCACATTATAATAATTTTAGCACAAAAGATAATTAAAAAAAAGATGCATTTGCATCTAAAAGCCATGACCACCGCCACCGCCGCCACCAAAGCCACCGCCTGATGAAAATCCTCCACCAAAACCGCCTCCACTTGCTCCAGTAGCATTTCTGGCAGCCGCGACATTAGCTGTATTAATGGAACTATTTATGGCATGATTAATATGATGTGCTATATAAAAATCATGATAAGGATAATATAATCCATAATTTTCATAAACATCAGGAAATTCTTTAATTTTAGTATTCATCGCTTTTTCTACTTCATCAGCTAAACCAAAAACAGTCGCATATACTAAATATTTTTCCCATAAAACAATTTCTGGTAATTCTTTGGTATCAAAATTACCAAAATCTTTCAAAAAATTTTTAAAAGCATTCCATCTAACATAATCCTCATTACCCTTTATAGTTCTCTTTTTAATCATTAAAGAATAAATTAAATACACCATACTAATTGGAAAAACCACATATCCTAAAATAAAATCTACATGATAATAATAAACAACAAAACTAATTAAAAGCGCTACTAAAAGAATAAAAATGCCACAAACAATTGGTATCCCATTTTTTTCATAAAAATTTTGTCTTTCCCCATCTTTTCTAGCACAATTTAACCAATTAGAATATTTAGATTGAAAAGTACTATAAGAATTTTTAGCATAATTATCTAGTTCTTTAGAAGTAAATTTATTATCTTTTCCAATCGTTTCAAATAGAAAATCTAATAAAACGTTTTCCGTTTCATTAACTTTATCTCGATTCATTAAAATAAACTCATAATCTTTCTTTTTAGACTTACTAGGTATTTCTTCTACTTTAATATTTTTCTTATAAATTAAATTCATAATAGAAGCAGACATAGCATTAGAAGTAATACTACCTTTCATTAAATAATCAACAACTTCAACATTATAATCATCAATAAATTCTCTATTATATTTATTAGTAAAATCACTTTTATATTCTTTATCATAACGTATATAGACATATACCCACCAAGAAACTAAAAAAATAATAAAAACTATACTTACAATGGCAACAGCATTATAAACCATTTTAGCAAATTTAATTTGTTCTAAAGTTGCTTCAGCTCTTTTAGTTTCGACCTCTAAAATTTTATCTAACGCTACTTCATTACTTTTATTTAAATTACTTGAATTAGTAATTAATTTTTTATCAAAAGTCATTCTAATATCAACAGGACTATTCTTATCAAGTGATTTCATAGTAGCTAAAATACTTCCATTATCAATTTTATTAATATTTCCAGTAATATCCCCATGAGCCCAAAATCTAAATAAATCTGAATTATCTATATTAGGCAAATGAACTTTTATTTGTAAATTATTAATTTTATCTTCAAAACCATCACCAATAAAAGTCCAATATAATTCTGAAACATCTTCATGCATAACAACCGCACTAGAAATAGTATAAGAAATTAAATATGCCACACTTTCATTTTTTCCTTCATAATACATTTTAAAACTTTTACCATCACTAATACTACTTTCAACATAATTACCATCTTTAGCATCACTATCATAATAAACTTTAGTTAAAGGTTTAAAAACTTCATTAAAAGTATTAAAAGAAATTTCATCTTCTACTTTCTTAGCCGATATTTTAACATTACTTATTCCTTTCGCATTATAAATAGCATTATCACTATAATTGTTAGAATTAACACTTAACTTACTATTTTTATACATTATATCTCTAATATAACCATGAAATTCCCCATCTAAAACAATTAATTCTTTAACTTCTAAATCACCATTTTCTAATATATTAGAATCTATTAAATAATCTGTAATATCATAATTAACATAAGCTTTAGTATTATTAATAAATAAAAATAATAAAATAAAAATATAAATAACTTTCTTCATATATTCTCCTAAAAAATTAAGCTTACCTTAAGTAAGCTTAAAATTCAACTTTAACATTTTCTCTTTCAGTTTCTTTAGCTTCAAAAAATGTTTCCTTAGTAAACTTAAATAGTTTAGCTACAATATTACTTGGTACCATTTCAATTTTATTGTTATAAGTTAAAACAGTATCATTATAAAATTGACGAGCCATAGCAATTTTATTTTCAGTTTCTTGTAACTCACTTTGTAATTGTAAAAAATTAGTATTAGCTTTTAATTCAGGATAACTCTCAGCTAAAGCAAATAATTTAGACATTGCATTAGTTAAAACATCATTAGCATCCATCTTTTCTGTAGGTGTAACAGCAGAAGTATAAGTATTACGAGCTTTAATAACAGCTTCTAATGTATCTTTTTCATGTTTAGTATAACCTTTAACTGTATTAACTAAATTAGGAATTAAATCAAATCTTCTTTTTAATTGAACATCAATTTGACTCCATTGATCTTTAACCCGATTCCTTAAAGTTATTAAAGAATTATAAGTTCCAATAATATATATAACTAATAATGCTAATACTACAAGAACTACAATTAACCAAATTGGCATCTTTATTCCTCCTTTATAAAGATATCTTAACATATTTTTGGCTAACTTTCAATTGACTTCTATACTTAATAATGTTAAAATTTTACAAGAAAAAAGAAAACGTGGAGGTGAAGATGATGGCTAAAGTATTAACAACTAAAAAACCTAAAACTGTAAATAGTCGTAGTAAAGCATTAAATGCAACTAAAACTCGTCAAAAACCAAATAAACAAAAGAAAACAATCAATGGTGAAAAAGTAATTATTACAGCTCGTGAAGCAAAAAAATTAAAATAGGAAAGCCTATTTTATTTTTTTATTTAAATAATTTTTTATATATTTCTTGATAATTATTAACTAATATAATTTCTAAATTTTCTAAGACATATTCAGGGACTTTTTTTAAGTCTTTTTTATTTTCTTTAGGTAAATAAACGGTGTGAATCCCACTGTTAAAGGCCCCAATTAATTTTTCTTTAATACCTCCAACAGGTAAAATATCTCCCCTTAAAGTTATCTCGCCAGTAAAAGCAATGGTATTAGAAATAATTTTTTTAGTTAGTAAACTAAGAAGTGAAGTTACAATAGCAACCCCAGCACTTGGTCCATCTTTAGGAGTTGCTCCATCAATTGCATGAAGATGAAAATCATATTCCTTAAAATCAAGATTCACTTCATGATGACTTTTAATATAATCAAAAGCAACCATAATTGATTCTTTCATAATATCTTTAATGGAACCACTTATTTCTAATTTACCACTACCAAGAAATTTACAAGATTCAATAGGCAATACTCTACCCCCAACACTTGTCCAAGCAAGTGCATTTACTAATCCAGCTTCATTAGTTTTAGGTAAAATATCATCTTCAAACTCATAAATATCTAAATATTTTTTTAAATCTTTTTCCGTTAAACTTAAAGATAATTTTTTCTTAGCTTTAATACTACTAGTTAAAACTTTTCTTACTAAACTTTCTAATTTTCTTTTTAATTCTCTTACCCCTGCTTCTTTAGTATAATGAGTTATAATTGAAGAAATTACTCCATCAGGAATAGTTAATTCTTTTTCATTAATTCCATATTCTAAATAAATATTAGGAAGTAAATATTCTTTAGCTAAATTAATTTTTTCATATAAAGTATAACTTGAAACTTCAATTATTTCTAAACGATCTTTTAATTCAACTGGTATTTTAGTTATATCATTAGCCGTTAAAATAAATAAGACATTACTTAAATCAAAAGGTTCTTCAAGATAATGATCAATAAATGTAAGATTCTGAGGATAATCTAAGACATCAAGTAAGACACTGGCAGGATCTCCCCGATAATCTTTAGTCATTTTATCAACTTCATCAATTAATAAAACAGGATTATTAGTACCACATTTAATCATTGCTTCAATAATCTTACCAGGCCCAGAACCAATATATGTTCTTCTATTACCACTTAATTCAGAAGCATCATTTAAACCACCAACACTTATTTTATAAAATTCTTTATTTAAAGCTTTAGCAATTGACATCGCAATTGTTGTTTTACCTACACCTGGAGGTCCTACTAAACAAATAATCGGACTTCTTAAATTAGGATTACGCTTTTTAACAGCACAATACTCAATAATTCGATTCTTAACATCTTCCAATCCATAATGAGTTTGATTTAAAACTTTTAAAATATGATCTAAATCATTTTCATCATAAGAAAATTTATGCCAAGGTAGCGCAAAAAAGGTTTCTAAGTAATTTCTAATAAATGAAGCATCAGGACTTAAATCATTCATTTGCTCATATTTACTTATTTCCCTTTTAATCTTAGTAACAGTTTTACTATCTAAATCTAAAGTTTCTAATTTAGCTAACCATTCACTAGCCTCTATTTTCTTTTCATTTTCTTCCCCTAAAGTTTTTTTAATTTCTTTTAATTTTTCTCTTAAAATAAATTCTTTTTGATTTTCATCTAAACTTTTTTGTAAATTCATATTTAATTCTTGATCAAATTTTAAAACTTCTAATTCATAATTTAAATCATCTAATAAAGTCTGAGCTCTTTTTTGACTACTTACTTCTTGCATATAAAATAATTTTTTTTCAAGACTTAAATTCATAAAACTTACTATAACATCAGTCATTTCTCCAAGAGTTTCCCGTTTATTAATTAATCCTAAAATAGCATTAGATAAACTAGGATTTAAACTAACATATTTTTTTAAAGTACTACCAATTTTTCTTTTTAAAGCACTTTCTAAAGCAGTTTCTATTTTACTAGTTTTAATTTCTTCATAATTACACTTTAAAATAGTACTATCATTAGAATCATTATAATATTTTTTAATTTTAATTCTTTCTTTACCAACAATCTTTACTCTTAAATGACCATTAGGTAATTCCATTTTACTAGTAACTACTCCATACACTACAATTTTAGGTAAATCACTTACCTCAGGAATTTCTTCTAAAGTATCTTTAGGAGAGACAACAAGAATTTTATTTTCAAAACTTTTACCACTTAACATTATTATTTTACGAGATAATTCATTATTAAGTTCGATTTTTATCTCTTCTTTAGGAAGTAAGATAAATTCTTTTAATAATATAACTGGCAAAGTTTTCATCATGTTATCACGTCCTTAATAATGTTTTTTATTATAAAAGCGATTAATAATTTTGTAAAGAAAAAAATGATAAAAAACATTAAAATAAATTGTCTATTAATGTCAATAAAACGTTTTTACAAGATATAATTTTATACCACAGTGTTTTATAAAATAAATTCTATGTAAATGTTTTTCCTAAAGTACTTCATTATTTAAAATTTACCAAAAGAAAACATCTATTCTTTTTATTAATAGATGTCAAAATAATTATTTTTCTTCTTTAATTCTTTTTAACAAAATATTATCTTTACTTTTTAAATCAAAACCTTTAGCTAACGTATATCTTATTAATCGTTGTTCTTCATAAGCTAAAGATTTATATAAATCAATAAATTCATCAGGAGTCTTTTTTAATGATAAAATAGCATTTTTAAAATTAAGTGATATATAATTTTTATCAGCTAAATAACTTAATTGATTGTATAAATAAGTTTTATATTCATGCGAATGTTTCATAAAAATTTCAATAAAAGGATAATTTAAAATAAATTCATCAGTTATAGTAGGAATAATTTTTCTTTCTAACCATTTTTTATCTTTAATAATTCCAATTGTAATACTACTTTCTTGATTTAAATAAGGAATAACATTTTGTTCCTTAATTTTATTTATTAATTCTTCACTGGAATTATGAGTCATTATTTCATCAATTGATTCTAAATTAGGAAACGGAAAACCATAATTTTCTTTTTTAGGATGTTTAATAATAATTCCATAAATATTACCCATTTTTTCACCTTCCTTCAAGTGAAGACAAAATAATATCATAATTTCATAAGCTTGTCAAATTTCATTTTGATGTTTGCTATAATGATTTTAGAAATATTCAATTAGTTGAGCGTTTTGCCAATCTTCTTGTTGAAGGAAGGCTATAATGAACAAGAAAGATTTTTTAATTCTATCTTTAGTAATTATTATCTTATTATTATTGATATTGCTATTTATAGCATTAATATAATAAAAAAATCACCTAACTTAAGCAATGAATTAGGTGATGCACATATGTGGCAACACTCAACCTGCGACAATTGAATATTCCTTTTTTATTTTACGCAAGTTTCCTTGCCATATTCATAATATCACAATAGAAAACATTTTTCAAGCCTATTGAAGCATTTATTATTTATTTTTTAATTCTCAAGGTAAAAGTCAAAATCTATTGAATAATGCAATTATGTTTGCTATAATTATTTTAGGAACATTCGATTAGTTGGGTGATTTGCCAATCTTCTAACGAAGGGAGGCGATATAATGAACAAGAAAGATTTTCTCATTTTTTCTTTAGTAATTATAATATTTTTGCTTATAGTTTTACTATATGTAATTTTAATATAAAAAAAATCACCTAACTCAGCAATGAATTAGGTGAACCCATTAAAATGGCAACACCCAACATGCGAAAATTGAATGTTCCTTTTTTATTTTACGCAAGTTTCCTTGACATATTCATAATATCACAAAAGAAAACTTTTTACAAGCTTATTGAATCACTTCAAAACTTGATATTTTTCTACTAAATCTTCTAATTTCATTTTAGCATTAGCGCTCGATGTTGATGGTAAAGCAATATTTTTAATTTTAGTTTGAGGATAAAGATATTTTTGATACAAAATATCTGCTTTACTTCCTGTTGTAAAAATTTTATTAATTTTAGTTTTATTTAATAATTCATTAATATCATTTACAATAACATTTTTAATAGTGCTGTCAGAAGATGATTTTATATCACATTCTTTAATTACATCCCATAAAGCTATTTGATGTTTCATTAAAAAAGCTTTTTTATCAACTATTTTTTCATTAAAAACTTTTTCTAAGACTTGCCAAAAGCGATTAGATGGATGCATATAATAAAAACCTAATTCTCTTGATTTGATACTGGGGATTGAACCTAATATTAAGATTTTAGAATCATTACTATAAAATGGCTCTAATTCATGTGTTACTTTCATTTGTCTTTTTTGATTGTTTCAGATAAAACTGTTCCAAAAGAGGCAATACTACTTAATTCAGCTGGAATAATTATTTTAGTTGCATCACCACTAGATAATTTACCTAGGGTTTCATAACTTTTTAATCTTAATACAGCATCATCTGCCTTCGCATCTTTAAGCATTTTAATTCCATCTGCTTCAGCTTGTTTCATTTTAAGAAGGGCTTCAGCTTCCCCTTCAGCTCTTTTTATTCTTGCTTCTTTATCAGCTTCAGCTCTTAAAATCGCACTTTCTTTTTCTCCTTCAGCAATTAATATACTACTTTTCTTTTCCCCTTCTGCTTGTAAGATTTTTTCTCTTCTCTCACGTTCAGCACGCATTTGTTTTTCCATTGCTTCTTGAATATCTTTAGGTGGTAATATATTTTTAACTTCAACTCTTGTTACTTTAATTCCCCATGGATCTGTAGCTTCATCTAAGATACTACGCATTTTAGTATTAATAACATCCCTACTAGTTAAAGTTTCATCAAGTTCTAATTCACCAATAATATTTCTTAAAGTAGTCGCCGTTAAATTTTCAATTGCATTTATGGGATATTCTACTCCATAAGTATATAATTTAGGATCGGTTATTTGAAAATAAACAACTGTATCAATTTGCATAGTAACATTATCTTTGGTAATTACTGGTTGAGGGTCAAAATCTTTAACTATTTCTTTTAAAGTTACAATATTACTAATTCGATCTATAAATGGTATCTTAAATTGTAAACCATTTTTCCAAGTTTTATAATAAGAACCCAACCTTTCAATTACATAAGCTTTAGATTGCGGAACAATCTTTACACAAGGAATTACAATAATTCCAACTAATATTAATAAAGCAATTAAAATACCCATAACTCCACTTCCTTTTCTTATTTTTTACTTTTCTTAACTTTAGAAACCAATAATTTAGCGCCCATAATTTCTTCTACAATAACATCAGAATCAACAGTTATTTTTTTATCAGCAATAGCAGACCATATTTTACCATCAACTTTTACTTCACCAACAACATTTTTCTTAATTTCTTTAATAACCACACCTTCCATCCCAATAATTCTTTCTAAATTTAATTTTTCTTCTTTATTCTTTTTCATTTCTTCGATAGCAGGTTTAGTTAAAATCATTAATAAAATACCTAATAAAACAAAAACCGCAAATTGACTAATTAAATCATTTAAGAAAAAAGATAAAAACATGGTAATAATTCCACTAATGATAAACCAAATTGTAACTAAATTAACAGTCATTGCTTCAATAACAACTAATAAAATAACAACTATTAACCATACAATCCACAAACTCAAAATAATCACTTCCTTTAAGTCATTATATCATCATTTAAATAAAAAATTAATTAAATTAGTAAATTTATCACTAAAAATAAATACCATCCATAATGCAGATATTAAAAAAGGCCCAAAAGCTACTTCATGTTCTTTATTTGATAATAAACTATATACAGCATAAGGTAAAGCAAGAAAAGTCGATAATGCTAAAGAAGTAAATCCTAAAGGAAGTCCTAGAGTATAACCAATAATAAAAGATAATTTTATATCTCCTCCACCAAGGCTTTCTTTTCTAAATAATTTTGTACTTAAATAACCAACTAATAGCATAAATAAAAATAATATTAAACCATCTAAAATACTTAATAAAGAGGTTTTTAAATCAAAAAAAATCCATTTACTAATAAATATTATTATAAAACTAATAATTAAAGGAGAATCTAAAATAATAAAATATTTAATATCACTTATAAAAATTAAGATTAATAAAGAACTTAAAACTATACTTATAATAAAATTATAACCAAAACCATAATAATTATAAAAGAATAATGATAAAATACTATTTAATAGACCAATAATAATAGTTAAGATACTAAATTTAAAATTTCTTTTAGTTTTTTTTAAAGGTAATTTACTCCCAATATAATCAAAACATATTCCTAATATAAAACCTACAATTAATACAATAATATTTATCATTATCTCAAATCCTTTATTTAATCTTAACAAAGAACTTTTATTTTTACAATATGTTTGCATTATCTATTTTTTATATTTTGACATAAAATATTATAGGAAGTGGTCTTATGTATCCAGGAAGAACATTAACTTTAACAAGTATGATAGGAAGAATAAATAGAACTCTAAATTTTGCTAATCAAGTTATACCATTATATATGAAAGCAAAACCAATGGTTAAGAACGCTAAAGAGGCATTTAAAGTTGCCAAAGTTTTTATGGAAAAACCAAAAACAACAACAAAAGTAACTAAAACAATTGAAACCCCAATAAAAAAAGTAGAAAATAAAATTTCTACTAACAAGCCTGTATTTTTTCAATAGGCTTTTTTAATTAATTAAATCTAAAATTTTTAAATCATTACCAACATAAACAACAAGATATTTTAAAGCATTATTTATTCTTTCATCTTTACTATACTTTATTAATTGAGCTTTGCCTTCTTCTATTTTTTCTTTTAATAATTTTTCATTATAATCTTTCTTCTTAATATATTTTAATTCAATCATTATATTATTTTTTATTAAATCATTATTTTTTATTAAATATATATCTATATATCCTCCATTACTTGGATATTCACTTCTTACATTAAAGTTTTTATTATTTATTAAATATGCAAAAAATAAATATTTTAAACTTTTTTCATCTAATTTTATAAAATCTCGATTATCTAACTTTTTTAAAATCTCACTTACATAATTTACTATTCTTTCTATTTTTCCTCTTTTTAATTCTTCATTTATTTCACTTAATACTTTACTATCATATCCTATATTTATTTCTTCTAATTTTTTTAAAAAATAATTTCCATATAATGTTTTCATTATTTCATTTGGTATTTTAAAATAATAATCACCATATTCATCTGTTGCAATAGTTAAATAACCAAAATAATATAAGATACTTATAATATCGTCTTGATTAAAATCTACTAATAAATCAAATTTTTGTTTTAAGATTCCATTTACTTTTTCATTTATTATTATTTCATTTAATAATTCTTTATAAAAATTATTATTTTTTAATTCTATTAATTTTCCTATTTTTCCAGAATTAAAAGCAATATTTTTATCCATTAACTCTTTTGGTATTTTTTTAAATGATTCATAATAATCTAATAAATACATTACTAAAGTTGCATTAAAAACCTTTTCTCGTGTTTCTTCATTAAATAAATATCCATCATAATTACTTATCATTAAATTATATATTTCTTTTCTATCTTTTTCTTCTACTACTTTATTTATTAAATTCTTTACTTCATTATGAGTTAAACCTATCATACTATTAAACCTTATATCTGTTGATATATCAGTTGCTATATTAAATCCTGTTGTCATACTATCTAAGGTTATTGGACATATTCCTGTTGCAAAAAATCTTTCTACTGTTCCTTCTTTTATAAATATTTTAATATTGGCATAGAAACTTTTAACTGTTCCTGTTACAATCTTTATAAATTTATCAGCACTTCCTTCTAATATAGCATTCGTAAAATTATCATATTCATCTACTATTATATATATCTTATTTTCTAATTTTAAGCCTTGAATAAAATTTAAAAAATATTTTAACATATCATCTGCTGGTACATCTTTATTATATTCATATTTTATATTATATCTATCTATAAAATCATTTATTCCTAAAATAACACAAGCTTTAAAACTTTCAATTAATTCTTCATTTTCCTTATTTTCATTTATTCCTGAAAAATCAAATTTTAAAATATAATAATTATTTTTTCCTTTAGTTGGATTTTGATAAACATATGTTTCTTTAAATAATTTTTCAAATAAATCTTTATTATTTATATCATAATAATAATATAAAACACTTGTAAATAGGCTTTTACCAAATCTTCCTGGTCTTAAATAAAATAAAGTTTTTCCCACATTTTCTAATTTTTCTAAATACATTGTTTTATCTACATAATAATAATCTTCTTCAATTAATGATTTAAAATTTATTATGCCATATGGTATTTTTTTCATTACTTAAGCCCTCTTTCTTAAAAAATTATACTAAAAATTCTTTTAAAAGTCACTAAAATAATTTATCCTAATTCGATTTCAATATTCTTTGTTTTAACATCTATTACCGTATCTTTAGGGATACTTGTACTTTTTACTTTACCATAGCCTTTTAAGGTATAATTTAAACCTATAAAATTACAGTATCTTATTATTTCATTAGTACTCCAATTAACTACATCAGGCATTTTTATTTCAGTACCATCTGTTTTAATAAAAATTTTACTAGTATCAACGGTTTTGGTATTTAAAGGTGGATACTGATTAATAACGTTTTTACCATTACCAATAATAATTGCGTTGATGTTTTTCTTTTTAGTATCTTCACTTACAAAATCAACAGTTGTATTAATATATTGTGGTATTTCGATTATTTTAGAATTATCAACATCGTTTTTAGAATTAACTAAATTAGTTACTCTTGCTATATCATCTACTAATGTTGAAACAGTTGTGGGAATATCTCCTCCTGTATTTCTTTTGGTTGCAAAATAAATAATATATTTAGGATTTTCATAAGGAAACATTCCGGCAAAACTTCTAACATAATCGTTATAACCAGTCATATATCCTCCTGTTTCACTAGCTATTTCAGCTGTTCCAGTTTTACCAATTAATTCAATTGTTTTAGGCGCATAAACTAAATTATAATCAAAACCATCATAAACAACTTTATGCATTAAATCACGCATTTTTTTAGCTGTTTCTTTAGATGTTACTTGACTTACTTCAGTTCTTTCAGCTTCAAAAGTAACATTGCCATCTTGATCAACTATTTTACTTACAATTTGAGGTTTTAACATTACTCCATCATTTGCAATAATACTTAAACCTTGAAGCATTTGAATTGGGGTTACCATAATACCTTGGCCAAAACTAGCATTAGCAAGTTCTGATTCATAATAAAAATCAATCACGCCATCTTCTTCAGCAGGTAAACTAATTCCTGTTTTAGAACCAAATCCACATAAATTATAAAAATCAGTTAACTTAGAAGCCCCAAGTTTTAAAGCTAGAGTTGCAGCTCCAACATTGGATGAATAAGCATATGCTGTATCAAAAGTAATCATACCCCACCCTGGTTTATAAAAGTCATTTACTAAAGTTCCATCACTTAATTTCATTGAACCAGATAAAACTTTATCTTCCCCATTATAGATACCATTTTCCATTGCTGCCATCCAATTAAAAGTTTTCATGGTACTTCCTGGTTCGTATTGATATCCCACTAAAGGATTTAAATAATTATTAAGTCCTTCTAAAGTATTAGGATTAAAACTAGGATTTGTAGCCGCGCCAAGAATATTACCATTTTCCGCATCCATCACAGCCACTAAAGCCCAATCCATAGTATTTCCTTTTGAAAACGTAGCAATGGCATTTTCTAAAACATTTTGAATATCACTATTAATTGTTAAATAAATATCACTACCAGAGATAGCTTCACTTCTATTTTCTGGAGTATTAGCCATTTGATAACCATAAGCATCTTTTTGATACTCAACAAAACCATCAGTTCCTTTTAATTTATCATCAAAATATCCTTCAACACCAAGTTCGCCTTTAATATTACCATCTTCATCAGTTCTTGCATAACCTAGGATATAACTAGCCCATGAAGAATTAATATATTGTCTTTTTTTAGCAAGAGTTTGAAAAGAAATTCCGGGAAGTTCTAAACTTTCTATTTTTCTTTTTTCTTCTTCACTAACTTTTCCCCAAGGTCCTAATTCAGCTTGATATAAATCTTGATTTAAATAACCCGTTAAATCAGCTAGACAACTTTTTTTCTTCTCTTCATCACTTGCTAATACTTCACATAATTTATTTACTGTCATCTCTTTATCTACCACATGATGAGGTTCATTCATATCTGTTGTTCTAGATGGGGATAAAAAAGCAATAATATTATATGAATTAGCATTTTTAGCTAAAGGATTACCCTCAATATCATAAATAGTACCCCTCTCAGCATAAATAGTTTCTTTTGTTGTATTACGACTATTAGCAAATTCAGTTAAATTAATCCCATCAACATTAGAACTAATTACTACATAAGAAAGTTTAGCAATGATAGCAATGAAAAAAAGACCGACTATTAGCATGGTCAGTTTAACATTTAAATGAATTTTTAAAATTCTTCTAAACTTTTTCACTATAATCAGTCCTATTCATTAATATTTTTAATATTAGTATTATTATAAGACAATCCTTGTTCATCTGCAACCTGTTGAATTTTATCTAAACTAGCTAATTCATCAATTTGCATACTCAAAGATTCATTCTTTCCTTCTTGATCTTCTATTTTATCTTTTAATTGTTCAACCGAAATATTAGTTTCAGATAAGACAGCTTTAGTTAAAACAGTACAAATAGGTAAAGTTACTAAAAGAAAAATAATTAAAATTATTAGTAATCTTTCTCCTCGATAAATTTTATAAGTTTTAGTTTTTGGTTTTTTCATATTTTTTAAATCCTTTCTGCTATTCTTAGCTTAGCACTTTTACTTCGGCTATTTTCTTTTAATTCTTTTTCACTTGGTAAAATAACTTTTTTATTAATTATTTTTAATTTTGGTAAATATTCTTTAGGAATTTCTGGTAAACCTTTTACTAAATCATCAACTTCACTATATTTTTTAAAAATATTTTTAACAATTTTATCTTCTTTTGAATGAAAAGATATTACCACAATTCTTCCTTGGGGTTTTAGAAGGTTTATAGCATCTTCTAAAGCTTGTTCTAAATGATTTAATTCATCATTTACTTCGATTCTAATTGCCTGAAATATTTTTCTTTCGGGATGATTATCATAAAAGTATTTAGAACCTACAGCTTCTTTAATAATCTCAACTAATTCTAGAGTTCTTAATATTTTCTTATCTTGTCTTTTTTGAACTATTTTTTTAGCAATTAAATTACTTTTACTTTCTTCACCATAAAGATAAAAAATATTTTTTAATTCTTCATATGAATAATTATTAACTACATCTTTAGCATTTAATTTACTAGATAAATCCATTCTCATATCAAGTTCTTCATCTCTCATAAAACTAAAACCTCGATTTTCATCTAATTGAGGAGAAGATACTCCAAGATCAAATAAGATTCCATCTACTTCATTAATTCCAAATTCAGCTAATTTTTCTTTCATCAAGACATAATCACTATGAATTAATCTAAAATTATCCCCCACTTCTTTTAAAATTTTATGGGAATAGTTGATGGCACTTAAGTCTTTGTCAAAGGCGAAAAGTATACCCTTTTTTATTCTTTTTAAAATTTCTTTTGAATCCCCTGCATAGCCTAAAGTGGCATCAACATATACTCCATCATCTTTAATAGCAAGTCCTTCTATCGACTCATTTTTTAAAACGGTATAATGTTTCATAATTTACTCCATAAATAAGTTTTCAGCTAAGTCACTTAATTTTTCTTCACTACTTGCTAAGAAACTATCCCATGCATCTTTATCCCAAATTTCAATTCGATCATTGGCTCCAATAATAACACATTCTTTGGTTAAATTGGCATATTTGCATAAAATAGAATTAATCATCGCTCTTCCTTGACGATCAAATATACAGTCAGTGGCTCCGGAAAAAAAGCTACGAATAAAATCACGAGCATCCTTTTTAGTAAATGGTAAGGTATTTAGTTTAGAAACAACATTGTTCCAATCATCTTTAGCATAAATGTATAAACATTTTTCTATACCTCGCGCTACTATAAATTCATTACCTAACTTCATGCGAAATTTAGTTGGGATTACAAGTCGGCCTTTTTCATCAATTGAATGATGATATTCACCCATAAACATCAGTATCCCCCACTTTCTCCCACAGTCTACCACTGCTCACCATAATAATACAAAAAAGCATAAAAAAAGTAAAGGCTCTAACACCTTTATTTTTTATATTTTTTAATTTTTGACACT
>CANRMU010000002.1 GCA_947631895.1 uncultured Bacilli bacterium
AGTTAATTTTTCAACTGTTAAATCTTGTTTAATCCAATCATTTACAATTTGTTCTACTCTTTGTTTTTCTTCATCACTTAATTTATGATCACAAGAAAAGTCAAATCTTAATCTTTCTGGTGTTATATTACTTCCTTTTTGGTGAACATCTTTATTAACAACTATTTTTAAAGCCGCATTAAGTAAATGAGTTGCCGTATGATATTTAGTTTCTACTACTCCATCACCACTTAGTCCACCTTTAAATTTACCAGCTGAAGCTGTTCTTGATTTTTCTTGATGTTCACTAAACTTTTTCTTAAAACCATCAAGATCAACACTCATATTTGCTTCTTTAGCAACTTCAATGGTTAATTCAATTGGAAAACCATAAGTATCATATAAATGAAAAGCTGTCTCTCCATCAACATTTTGCATATTCTTAGTTAACTTTTCAAAAACTTTTAAACCTTTTTCTAAGGTTTTATTAAATTTTTCTTTTTCATTTTTTAAAACATCTAGTACAACTTGTTTATTTTCTTTTAATTCTTTATAGGTATCTTGATATTCTAAGATAAAGATATTAGCAATTTCTTCTTCCCAATTACTAGCAATATCAATATTTAATTTTCTAGCATGACGAATTGCTCTTCTAATTAATCTTCTTAAAATATAACCTTGATCTGTATTACTTGGTTTGATTCCACTTGGATCAGCCGCAATAAAAACAGAAGTTCTTAGATGGTCTAGAATAATTCGCATTGACTTTTCATTACCTTGATATGGTAAATTAGTTATCTTTTCTAAAGATTTTAAAGCATCTGCCCAAATGCTAGTTAAATAATTATCATTAACGCCTTCTAGAATAGCTGTTGTTCTTTCAACACCCATTCCCGTATCCACATTTTTAGCTTTTAATTCGGTTATTTTACCATCTTTATCTTGATAATATTCCATAAAAACATTATTCCATATTTCTACCCAACGACTATCACTTGGATCAAAAATTCGCGGTACTTCTTCATCACTACGAAAGTAAAAAATTTCTGTATCGCCTCCACATGGTCCTGATTCTCCAGCTATCCAAAAATTATCATCACGACCTAAATAAGCAATTCTTTCTTTTGATATTCCATGTTTAAGCCAATTATTCGCGCTTACTTCATCTTTTGGTATTTGCTTATCTCCTTCATAAACTGTAATTGCTAATTTTTCTACGGGAATATTTAAAACTTTAGTTAAAAAATTAAAACTATATTCAATACTTTCATCTTTAAAATAATCTCCTAAACTCCAATTACCTAACATTTCAAAGAAGGTATGATGAGTATTATCCCCAATACTTTCTAAATCAGTTAATCTAATACATTTTTGCACATCACATAATCTTTTACCAAAAGGATGTTCTTCTCCCATTAAATAAGGTATTAAAGGTTGCATTCCAGCCGTATTAAACAAAACTGATGGGTCATTTTCTGGTACTACTGGAGCACTTGGAATAACCACATGTCCTAAACTTTCAAAATATTCTAAATATAATTTCTTTAAATTCATTCTAATCCCTCCAATATTTCATATACATCATTTTTTAAATTTTGTAAAAATTCATTATGAATAACATAATCAAAACCATCATAATTATCTAAAGCATGTTCTGTTGGATGATTTGCTTGTTTAATTGTTAATGGTGAATCTTCTAGTTCATTTATAACTAATATTGATATAGCTTTAGGATAATCACTTTTCATACTAATAATTTCTTCAGGATATCTTACATCAGATATAATAACATTTTTAAAAAATCTTTCATAAACTAACATATCCGTTTTCATTCTCTTAATTAATAAATCTTTTTGTTTTAAATTTTCTCTTATAAATAATCCCATTTCTTGTAAAAATTGTCTTGGTTTATTATCTGGATTACCATCCCAATCTAACATTTCTTTAGCAAATATTTTAAGATATTTACTATATTCAGTTATAACGGTTTTTTCTTGTTTTTTTTCATAATATTCTTTAATTATTTTGGCAACTTCACTTTTACCACTTCCCGCTTTACCCGCGACTAAAAATAATCTCATAGCTTTCCTCCAATCAAAAAGAATGGTCACCAAAGGAGTCTATTAGACGGTACCATCCTTATTTTTACTTAATTTTTTTAACGAGTTATCCCCGAAGTTATCTCCCTAGGTAGCACCATAAAAATCTTCATTGTAAATTTCCACCAACCATTTACTCTCTATAAAATCTAATTTTTATTTTCCTAGTTCATCAATAACTAAATCATTTTCATGAAATAAATTATATTTTTCTTTAAAAAACTTCCAAACAACTTTAGCAAGAGCTATACAAGGTGTTGCTAAAATCATTCCTATAATACCAAAAAAATGTTCAAAAATCAATAAGCCAACAATAATTGTTACAGGATGTAATTTAGTTGTTTTACTCATAATTATTGGTTGTAAGATATTATTTTCAAGCATTTGAACTATAAAGGCTACAATAATAGTCATAATACCAACAATAGGTCCTTGCGAAAAACCAATAATAGCCGCGATTATACCACCAATATAAGGTCCAATATAAGGAATTAAATCAGTTATACCACATAATAATCCAAATAATAAAGGACCTTGTAAACCAATTACCCAAAAGCCAAAGGAATCACAAACAAAGACCATTAAAGCTACTAAAAAGGTGCCATTAACACTTTTACGAACTTCAGTCGAAATATTAGTTATTAAAAGTGATATTTCAAAACGATTTTTCTTAGGTACTAATTTTAATAAATGACCATTAATAGAATTAAAATCCATTAAAATATATATGCCAATAACTAAACCAAAAGTAATAGTCACTAAACTAGAAAATAGGGTTCCTACTATATTAACTAACATAGTTGGAAGACTAGTAAAGAAATTATTAACCCCATTAGTTAAAGTTGATAAAATACTATCTTTAGTTGCATTAAAATCAAAAGCATCAAAACCATTTAAACGATTAAATAAATTAGTAATAATTTTTTCTATCTCGTTAAATATAGCTGGCAAATTTTTAATTAAAGCCTCTATTTGAGTATAAATAGTCGGTATTAAAAATCTGATAAATAATATAGCTATTAATAGAAAAAACGCATATACAATAACCGCCCCAAGCGCTCTAGGAATCTTTTTTTCTTCTAATTTAGTTACAACGGGATTTAATAACCACGCGATTATAAAGCCAATAAAGAATGGTGATAAAACACTTAATAAGCTAAATAAAAATTTCCATACTCCCCACTCTCTTGCAATAATTGTAACAATTAAAACCATTCCTATAACCATTGCAATGTAAAATAGATGTAATATTTTTTTAGATAAACTTACAACTTCATTTACTTCATCAAGATTAATTTTATCAGAATTATTTTTAAAAAGCTTCATTATGATCTCTCCTCTATATTCGTATTATATCATAAACCTTATTTTTTATGAAAAAAAAGAACTAGTACTTTACTAATTCTTTACTTATCTATTTGATATGATTCTGTTTCAATTTGATCTAAGAAAGATGGAACTTCTTTTACTTCTTCTTTCTTTTCTTCAGCTTTTTTAGGTAAATCAATTTTTTTAGGTAATTCAAATGGTGCAGGTTTAACTGGTTTTACTTCTTCTTTTTTCTCTTCATTACGATTTACATACACTGAACTAAAGACATTTGGCATCTTTGGTTTTTCTTCAATTACTGGTTTAATTTCTGGCTTTATTTCTTCTTTATTAACTACTTGTTCAGGTATTTTATCAGGTTCAACTGTTTCAAAAGTTGGAAAAGCAAATGGTTTTTCAGAAATTACTGGTTTTACTTCTTTAACTTCTTCTTTTACAGGTTCTATTACGGGCATATTAACCACTGG
Source organism: uncultured Bacilli bacterium (assembly GCA_947631895.1). Classification (GTDB taxonomy): domain Bacteria; phylum Bacillota_I; class Bacilli_A; order RF39; family UBA660; genus Ventrenecus. The sequence continues at coordinate 3,875 of CANRMU010000002.1, forward strand.
AACTTCAATATCATTACTAACTTCAACATTTTTACTTTCTTTAATTGACTCTAATTCTTTATTAATCGCGTCTGCTAAAGCTTCAAAATCAAATTCTTTAGTTTCATCATCTACTTCTTCTGGAGTATTATTAATATTTTCAGTTAAATTAACATTAGTAATTTGGGGTTCTTCTTTAACTTCAAGAGGAACTTCATTCGTTACTTCCTTAAATGTTGGAATAGCCTCACTAGCTAAAGGCGTCTCATCTACTTTGGCCTCTGTAATAGGCTCAAGAGCAATTGGCTCTTCTTTAGGCTGTTGACTAACTACTTCCTCACCTATTGGTTTAATAGCAATAGGTCCCGTAGCATTGTTTTCAACTAATTGTTTTTCTTTTTCTTTAGCAACTTGTAATTCTTTTGTTTTCTTTTCATCTTTTTTGCCTAAAAATAAAACAATGAAAAATAAAACTACTAAAACAGCTATTGCTATTACTAAATATAGTCCAAAATTTTCATTACTATATAACTTTTCTAAAAAATCCATACACTAATCACCTTATTCTTCTTTTTTAGAATATCATAAAAAGAATAAGTAAGTCAACTATAATTTTTGGCTGATGTCAATTTTTAAATTATTTTTGAATTAAAATATAATATTTTTTCTTTCCTCTTCTAATTATATTATATTTTCTTTTATTATCTAATTTAGCATTTTCTAAATTAACAATCTCTCCATTAACACTAATGGCATTGTTAGTTAAAAATTCTCGAGCTTCTCTCTTTGAAGATGCAATTTTATTATTAACTAAAATATCAATTAATACTTCATCTTTATGATAATTGAATGTTGGTACATCTTTAAATACTTGTAAAATTTCTTCATCTGTTAAAGATGCAACATTGCCAGTAAATAATACTTCAGACACTTCTTTAGCATGAATGTATTCTTCTTTTCCATGTAAGAAAGTAATTACTTCTTCAGCTAACTTTTTTTGGGCAAGTCTAAGTTCTGGTTTTAAATTATGTTCACTCATAATACTTTCAATTTCTTCTTTTGATAAAAAGGTAAATCTTTTTAAATAATCTTCCATCATTACGTCTTCAAAATTTAACATATATTGATATAATTCATAACTAGAAGTTTTTTCTTTATCAAGCCATAGGGCATTACCATAAGATTTTCCTAATTTCATCCCATTAGAATCAGTTGTAAGTGGCATACTAAATGCATAAACTTCTTCATTATTTAATTTTCTTATTAATTCAATACCAGTTGTTAGATTTCCCCATTGATCAGATCCTCCAAATTGTAAAGTAACTCCATATAAATCATACAATTTTTTAAAATCATAGCCTTGAATTAACATATAAGAAAATTCAGCATAAGAAATACCAATATCTAATTGTCTTTTAACTAAATCTTTATTTAACATATAATTAACATTAATATATTTTCCAACATCTCTTAAAAAATCAATATAATTAATATCTTTAAACCAATCATAATTATTAACAATTGTTACATCATCACCAAATAATTGTTGCATTTGTTTTTTAATTTTAACAAAATTTTTTTCAATGACTTTAATATCAGCTTTTTCTCTTTCCCCAGTTCCTCTTGGATCTCCTACTCTTCCTGTTGCACCTCCAACTAAAATATAAGGTTTATGTCCAGCTCTTTTTAGTCTTTCAACCATTAAGAAAGTTGGAAATTGGCCAATATGTAAACTCTCAGCAGTAGGATCTGCTCCAATATAAAAAGATAATCCCCCTTGATTTAATTTTTCTTTTAATTCCGGATTAGTTATATCTTTAATTAATCCTCGATATTCTAAATCTTCCCATAATGTCATAATATCACAACTCTCTTTCTTTTAATTTGTCATATACAATATATAAATATTGTACTTTCTTTTCCAAAAAATAATAATGATAAATATAAAATACAACAAAAACTAATAAAATCGCAAAAATAATTAAAAAGTAATAACTTAAAGTTCCTAATATCATAAAAATAATTGCAAATAGACTAAAGAATAATGTTACTATTAAATGAATTAATCTTTCATGTTGAAAAAACATAATTTTAATTTTAACATTATTTAGTTCTTCTTTAGTTATTTTTTCTTTTTTCAATAATTTTTCAACTTCAATTAGATAATTAGTCAGATACTTTCTCATTTTTAAGCTCCCTTTTCTTAAGATAAAATATTAAACAAATAACTGCTATCACACCACTACTCATAATAAAGGCAAAAAGCATTTTACTCACCCCATCTATCACATAATTAGCTAAACTAGCAAATTCTTTTAATTCCATAACAACTATCTTTTTAACAAAAGTAGTTAAAAAAACATCAATCATAGTCATTATAAGAGTATAAGTTCCAAAAATAAAAGTATAATATTTAGCCCATCTAACCTTCCTTTTTAATAAATAAATTAATAATAAAATTAAAAGAATACCAAAAGCATAAATAATTAAAAATGTAGAATTTGAAATAAAATTAATAAAGCTAAGCACATCTTTTAAAGATATATTTTGATATATTTTTATTTCGTTTTGATCAACATCATTTAATATTTCTTTAGGATTAGGAAAATAAGAAATAATTTCATCACCATGTAAATCAAGATATTCATAGGCTTTATTTTCATAATTTTCTAAAAATTCTTTTTCTTCACTAGGCATATTTCTTTGAACAATATCTAAATTATCTTTAATTAATGATTTTAAATCTTCTTTAGTTAAAGCTTTTTGTTCTTCTTCCCCTAAAAGAGCACCTACACTATTGGCAGCATAAATACCAATAAAGTTTTTAGTAGCATCCGAATTTATTACTTCACTTATCGCATTCTCAGGAATATTAAAAACTCTAAATATTTCTTTAGTTTTATCTAATAATTCTTTATTTTCTTCATAAACATTATCTAATACTTTTGAAAAATCATTATCAGTAATAGTCTTCTTAATTACATCACTATTTAAATAATGTTTTAAGGTATAACAGCCAGTTAAACCAATTAATCCCACAAGAGCTAAAATTGCTAAAATAATAGCTAAGAATGTTTTTACTTTTGGCATTTTTAGTCACCTCTTCACAAATATATGATAACATATTTATATTTTTATTACAAAGAGTTTTAAAAATATGTTATCATATAAGCAAGTCCCAGTACCTCAGGTGAGATTTAGATGTCCTTGTAACTCAGTTGGATAGAGTAACGACCTCCTAAGTCGTATGTCGGCAGTTCGAATCTGCCCAAGGACGCCAGATGAAATTATATGTCTTGAAATTATAAAGATTTCAAGGCATTTTTTATTTTTAATTTTAATTCATCTAAAACTTCTTTATTAATTAAATCTTACTCATCATTTTTTAATAACAATTCTTCTATATAATTTTCTAAGTCTTCTACATTATATCAATTGTACTTATATTTAACTTTCCTTCTTTAACATATGTCGTTAAATTTATTTTCTACATTGCTTTTTTTTCATACTTAAAATAAATCCTATCTTAAGCATAATTTACCCCGAAATTTTTTTTACACTCGATTACACTCGATATTTTGTTTAGGTTGAAGACAACGTCTTTGGCATGTTATAATTATATTGTATTTGGGGATATGATTTCTTAGAGAAAGTATGGGTGTATTTAAGATGTATAATGATTTAACTTTTTTTACAAATGAACCAGAAAGAAACTTATATGATAGATTTAATAAAATATTAAAAAGAGATACAAGATTTTTTGATGTTTTAGTTGGATACTTTAGAGCAAGTGGTTTTTATTTATTACAAGATTCTCTTGATAATATTGAAAAGACGAGAATTTTAATTGGCATTAATACTGATAAAGAAGTTTTTGAAATGTATAAAGAATCTCAATTGCAAATTACTGAATTAAGCACATCTGCATATAATAGCAAAAAATTATATTCAGAAAAGTTAAAACAAGAATTCAAAGATTCAGATGATACTGAAGAAGTTGAAAAAGGTGTTAAAAAGTTTGTTGAAATGCTTAGAAGTAATAAACTTGAATTGAGGGTATATACAAAACAACCAATACATGCAAAAGTTTATATTATGAGAAATTATGATGAGGCCTCTGATTATGGAAAGGTTATTACTGGTTCAAGTAACTTTTCTGAAAACGGGCTTCAAAATAATTTAGAATTTAATGTTGAATTAAAAAATTCTAATGATGTTAGATTTGCTTATGATAAATTTGAAGAACTATGGGCAGATTCTGTTGAAGTTAATCAAGAATGTATAGATACAATTAAAAAAGATACATGGATAAAAAATGACATTACCCCTTATGAAATGTATTTAAAATTCTTATATGAATATTTTAAAGAAGAAATAAATGATGATAAAACTTTTGATTTTAATCATGATTATGTTATTGATGGATTTAAAGCATATCAATATCAAATGGACGCAGTTATTCAAGCAAAAAGAATTCTTGAAAAACATAATGGTGTATTTATTTCGGATGTTGTTGGTCTTGGAAAAACTTACATGTGTGCATTATTAGCAAAAGAATTATTTGGTGGTAAATTATTTATTGTTCCACCAGTATTGATTGATTATTGGAATAAAGTTTTACGTGAATTCGGTGTTCAAAATTTTAATGTTCAATCAAATGGCGGTTTGAAAAAATTAAGTGAAAAAAAAATATATCATGAAGCAAAATATATTTTTATTGATGAGGCACATAAATTCAGAAGTGGTGAAACTGAATCATATAAAATGCTTGATGAAATTTGTTATAACAAGAAAGTTATTTTAATTACTGCTACCCCTCAAAATAATTACATTGTAGATATAGCAAATCAAATGTATTTGTTTGAATCAAAGAAAAATTCTACAATTCCAGGTGTAAGAAACTTAGAAAACTTCTTCTCCAAATTAAGAAGTGATTTAAGCAAGTTTGATAAGAGTTCAGATGAGTATTATAATGCAGTTAGAATTGCTTCTCAAAAAGTTCGTGATAATGTTTTAAGAGAAGTAATGATTAGAAGAACTCGTACAGAAATTATGAATAACTATAAAGAGGATTTAGAAAAACAAGGATTAACATTTCCAAAACTTGGAAATCCTATTAAAGAAACTTATGAATTTGATGAAACAACGGAAAAAATATTTGAAGATACAATTGAATCAATAAAAATACTTACTTACTCTCGTTATAAACCATTAACATATGTTAAAGAAGAGTTCTTAAATAAAGAACAAAATCAATTGTTAACTGGTCAAAGAAACATGGGTGCTTTCATGAAAGGTGTCTTAGTTAAGAGACTTGAAAGTAGTAAATATGCGTTTGAAATGACTTTAAGTAGATTTATTACCTCTCATGAAAATTTTATTAAAATGTATAATGATGGCGAAGTATGGATTAGTAGAAAATTAAATGTTGATGAATTATTAGATAACAATGATTTTGAAACTTTAATTGATGCCAAAGAAAAAGGAAATGCTTTCTCATTTAAATCAAATCAATTTAGAGAATCATTTATAAATGACTTATATAATGATTTAGAAGTATTAAGAAAATTAAAAGATATGTGGGATAGAATTGATCATGATTGTAAGTTAGATAATTTTATAGAACTACTACAAAAGGATAAAAAATTACATAATAAAGTTATTATTTTTACCGAGTCATCTGAAACTGCCCAATATTTAAGAGAAAATATCGAATCTAAGTTAAATAGAAATGTAATTTTATTTACTGGTTCTATGAGTGAAAAAATTAAGAATGAAATTAGAAATAATTTTGACCCTAATGTTGATAAGGAAAATGTTAGAAATGATTACGATATTTTAGTTACTACAGATGTTCTTGCCGAGGGTATGAACTTACATAGAAGTAATGTTATTATTAATTATGATTTACCATGGAATCCAACTCGTATAATGCAGCGAGTTGGCCGTATAAATAGAGTTGGAACTAAACATACAGAATTATTTGTATATAATTACTTTCCAACTACAAATTCTGATGACATTAACCATCAAAGTGAAAATATAATTACAAAAATTCAAATGTTTCATGATATTTTAGGAGAAGATTCAAAATTCTTAACATCAGAAGAAAATATCTCAACACATGAATTATTTAAGAGAATGACAACAATTGATGATGATGATGAAATTGGATTAAATTCAGAATTACATTATTTGAAAGTTATTAGAGATATTAGAGATAAAGAACCCGAATTATTTAATAAAATTAAGAACTTACCTCAAAAAGTTAAAATTGGAAGAAATGGTTCTAATAATGAATTGATTACATTCTTTAGAAAAGGATATGTAAAAAAATTCTATCTTGCAAATGAGACAAATTGTGATGAATTAAATTTTGATAGTGCAATTAAAATGCTTGAAACAACAAAAGATGAAAAATCAATTAAAGTAGATTCAAATTATTATCCTTTATTAAACAAAAATAAAAAGTATTTTGATGAGTATGAAAATAATATTGAGGGAGATTTTGAAGAGTCATACCAAAGAAAAGGAAAAAGTAATGCTGAAATTTTGATAAAAATATTAAAAGAAGTTCTTAAACAAGAAAGTGTTTTAACTTCTGAAGAATTGGATAAATGTTATAAGACAATTGAAATATTACAAAATGGTGAATTACCACCTAAAATATTGAAAGAAGCAAATAAATTACAAAAATTAAATGTTAGGTCAAATGATGATTTAATTGCTTTCTTCAAAGAATTTGTTAACATGATTCCAAATACTTATTACAATTCTAATATAAACAAAAAAACAGATGAGAGTGTTCAAAAAGAAATAATACTATCAGAACTATTTATGAATTAAGGTGAATTAAATGAGTGCAAAAAATAGAAGTTATTTAGAGTTACTACAACATAAATTTGATGAAAAAAAGTTTGTTGAATTTATTATAGACTTGTTAAATTTAGATATTATTTCATTAAATAAGAATGTAAATGAAATAACCAACATTTCTAATCAATACAAAGATAATATAAGTTTCTATAAATTTATAGCAAATTATAGTGACGGTATGAATAATATTGGGGTATTTATTATAAAATTAAATAATACTACATCAACTCGTGCAAGAAATCTACAAAGAAACTTCATTGCTACATTGTTAAAAAAATATGATTTAGATGGAGCTTTAGTATCTTTCTATTCTGATAGAGAAAATTCATGGAGATTTTCATTTGTAAAAAAAGAATTAAGTTTTGCTGATAAAGGTGTTAAAGAAGAACTAACGTCTGCAAAAAGATATTCTTACCTTGTTGGCGAGGGTGAGTCTGTTCATACTGCCCAAGAATTTTTGCTTAAACTTTTAGATATAGATGATAGAAGAATTACTTTAGATGATATTGAAAAACAATTTGATGTAGAAAAAGTAACTAAAAAGTTCTTTGAAGAATATAAGGAAAAGTATTTAAAATTAAAAGAATTCTTGGATAAAAATGAAGACTTTCAAACAGAGGCCAAAAATTGTGATTTTGATTCAGCAGAATTTGCTAAAAAATTGATGGGTCAAATTGTATTCTTATACTTTCTTCAAAAAAAAGGATGGCTTGGTGTTCAACTAATACCAAACGAATTATCTAAAGAAGAATATAATGAATTGATTTCATCTAATGATATCGTTTCACAAAATTTAATAAAGAATTATTTTCTATATGCAGAAGACAAATATATTGTTGAAAAAACAAAACTTAGAATTTCACAAGTGCCTGAAGATATAATAAGCTTATCAAATGTATTTAAGAACACATCTTTTGATAAGCCTTGGGGTTCTGGAGACAAAGAATTTATAAGACACATTTTTACACAAGCAAAAATAGAACATAAGAACTTCTTTGATGATTACCTTGAATATTTTTTTTATAATGGATTAAATGAAAAAAGAGAAAATCAATTTTTTCCTTTATTTAACTGCAAAATACCTTTTTTAAATGGTGGATTATTTGAACCTTTAAATAATTATAGTTGGTTAAGTGCTCATTTTGAAATTCCTAATAATCTCTTTAGTAATGATGATAAAGATGGAATATTAGATTTTTTAGATTTATATAATTTTACTATTGATGAAGAAGAACCTTTAGAAAAAGATATTGCAGTTGACCCAGAAATGTTAGGTAAAATCTTTGAAAACTTGCTTGATGTTAATGAAAGAGCGTCTAAAGGGGCATTTTATACTCCAAGAGAAATAGTGCATTATATGTGTCAAGAAAGTTTAGCAAAGTATTTGGTTAATAATGTATCGGTTGATTATGACGAAATATCAGAATTTATAAAGTATGGAGATGTAATTAGTCACTACGATTGGGAATTATCATTAGATGAAAATTTTGATTTTAGAATTGGAAAAACTATATATAATCATCTTTTAGAACTTGATAATGCTTTATTCAATGTTAAAATTGCAGACCCAGCTGTTGGAAGTGGTGCATTCCCACTTGGTATGTTAAATGAAATAGTTAATCTTAGAATTAATATTCAAACATATTTACTTATACAACAAGAATTAGGTGAAATATCGTTAGAAGAACTATATAATACTGAACATTTACAAACCGATATCTATAAAATGAAATTACAAACAATTGAAAATTCTATATATGCAGTTGATATTGAAACTAGTGCAGTAGATATAGCTAAATTAAGGCTTTGGTTATCATTAATTGTTGATTATCCTAATGATAGTGAACCAAGACCATTACCAAATCTTGATTGTAAAATAATGCAAGGCAATAGTTTGATGGATGAATATGAGGGTGTTTTATTATTCAGTGAAAAAATGTTATCTAATAATCTAAAGAATTATCATAGAAACGAATCACAATTGACAAGGGTTTCTGATATACATATTAAACAAACATTATTTGATGATTCGAAAAATATGGAACAATATATAGAAAATTTATTGTATTTACAAAAAGAATATTTTAATACTAGTGATAACAAATTAAAAAAAGAACTAAAAGAAAAAATAGATTTAATTCAAATGGGAATGGTTGAAGAATCTCTAAAAGATTCTCCCAAGAAGTTATATGATTTTAGAATTGCTTCGAAAAAAAGACAAAAACCATGGTTTATTTGGAGACTTGAATTCTACGATGTTTTTAAAAAGAATAATGGATTTGATATTGTTATTGGTAATCCACCCTATATTGATTCGGAAAGCATGACAAATGCTGACCCAGAATTAAGAAAACAATACGCTAATAAATATAAATTGGCTAAAGGAAACTGGGATATATATATTATATTTTTTGAACTTGCCTTTAATTTGTTAAATGAAAAAGGCAATATGATTTATATTACACCAGACAAATGGGTATCAAAAACATTTGGAGATGAACTAAGAAAAAATTTATATAAAAATATTGATAGTATTTTGGTTGCTGGCAGAAAAATATTTGAGTCTGCTAAAGTAGATTCAATTATTACCAATATTAATAAGGTCATTCATGATTATATAATAATCAAAAAATATGAATTAGGTACGCAAGAATCTATAAGCAAAAAAATATTAACAGAACCTTATAAATTGGATGTGTTATTTTCCAAACATTTAAATATGATTTTAAAGATGATTAAGAATAGTACACCTTTATCAGAAAAATTTCACGTTAAAACTGAAAGTGCTTGTGCAACTTCTGATGCCTATTTGTTAAAGAAAATAATTAAAAATGATTTTGAAGAAAATTGTGAAAAAAAGTATAAAGTTATCAACACAGGAACTATCGTTCCATTTGGTAATTTATATGGAATCAAAAAAATGACATATTTAAAAGATAAATACTTATATCCAATAGTAACGGTCAAAGATTTTAACAATAAATTTCATAATAAATACGCAACAATGGTTAATTGTAAAAAATTAATAATGAAAGGACTAAATCTTTTAGATGGATGTATAGATTTTGTTGGTGATATATTGCCTGGAAAAACTACACTTGTTATAAAATCTGATGAAGACAATAGTTTAAAAATAATACTAGGATTCTTGCAAAGTAAAGCCGTAGCATTTTACATTAACGAAACGTATTCATCATGTAGTTATAATGGAGGAATTACTTTTACTAAGGAAATGATTGATAATATTCCTATACCTTTTATGAGTGAACAAGATGAAATTAATATTATAAATTTAGTTGATAGAATTATTGGCAACAATGACAAAGATAATTCTATTGATAAATTAAATGTTTATATAAATAATTTGTATAAATTGGAGAGTGAAGACATAGAAGGGATTTCATAATTTAATTTTAAAAGTAGTCTAATAGACTGCTTTTTTGTTATCAAATGTGAAAAAGATATAGCTCTCACCGTTTTTCAAATAGTCATTGTGAAACATGATTAAGTCTCAGAACCCGTGGAAACTTAATAGCACTTCCTTAAAAAAGAACTTCACAATTAAAGTTCTTCTTTACTATCTTCAACTTCTTCACTAATTTTTTTAAACCCATAATGTTCTCTAATTTTATTTTCTAATTCGATTTTTAAAGCTTTATTTTCTTTAAGTAAGTTTTTAACATTTTCTTTTCCTTGACCAATTTTCTCACCTTTATAAGCATACCAAGCTCCAGATTTATCAATAATATTTAACTCACTTGCTAAATCAACAATTTCTCCTTCTCTACTTACTCCTTCACCATACATAATATCGACGCATGCACTTTTAAATGGTGGAGCAACCTTATTTTTAACAACTTTAATATTTGTTTTATTACCAATAACGGAATCACTACCTTTAATTTGTTCTCCTCTTCTAACATCTAAACGAATTGTTGAATAAAATTTTAGGGCTCTTCCTCCAGGAGTAGTTTCAGGATTACCAAACATCACTCCAACTTTTTCTCTTAATTGATTAATAAAAATCGCTGTAGTTTTAGTTTTATTGATTGTTCCAGATAATTTTCTTAGAGCTTGACTCATTAATCTTGCTTGAAGACCAACATGAGCATCACCCATATCCCCATCTATTTCAGCTTGAGGAACCAATGCTGCTACAGAATCAATTACAATAATATTTACTGCTTCACTACGAACTAGAGCTTCACATATTTCTAGGGCTTGTTCTCCTGTATCTGGTTGACTTAATAATAGTTCATTAATATTAACTCCTAAATTTTTAGCATAAACAGGATCTAGGGCATGTTCAGCATCAATAAAAGCTGCTCTTCCTCCTTCTTTTTGAACCTCCGCGATAGCTTGAAGCGCAAAAGTTGTTTTACCAGAAGACTCTGGTCCATAAATTTCAATAATTCTTCCCTTAGGATATCCACCAACTCCTAAAGCGATATCTAAAGATAATGAACCAGATGATGTAACATCAATTTCCATATGTTCATTACCCCCTAATTTCATAATAGCCCCTTTACCAAATTGTTTTTCAATATCAGCTAAAACTTGTTCTAAAGCTTTATCTTTATCTTTAGTATCTTTTACTGTTTTCATAACTTCCTCATCTTTCTAACAAATTTATTTTATCTTAGTTTTAAATCTTTGTCAACACTTTTTGCGAACAAATGTTTTCTAACTACTACTTAAATATATTAATCTTTTTTCATTATTAGTTAAATTATTTTTAGTATATAAAAAACTAATTTTTACTTTCTTAATTTTAACCATTTAAAAACCTCCTTTTTAAAAGTGAGGTTTATTATAAACATATTTATTTTTTAGTAAATAACTTCGACAAAATTTATCATTTTTTAGCATTCTTAGTTATCTCAAAATAATAAATAACTCCTGATACAACTGATAAAACAGTTGCAATATAAATAAAGATATAATCTAATTTAATATTCCATAATTCAAATGGCATATTATAAAATAAAACTAAGGTTAAACCAAGCATCATAAAGATTGTTTTAACTTTACCCCAAATACTAGCTTTTACAACAACCCCTTTACTAGCACTTAATGTTTTTAAGGCATCCACAAATATATCTCTAGAAATTATAATAACTGGTATTACTTCACTAATAAAACCTTGATAAGCTAATATAATTAATAAACCGTTTACTAATATTTTATCAGCAATAGCATCTAGGCAAGCCCCAAAATCAGTTGTCATATTATTACTTCTAGCAATTCGTCCATCAAAATAATCAGTAATAGATGCAATAATAAAGACGATACCAACAATTAAATATCTAATATCAATTAATACTTTCCCGCCCGCAATAAACTGGGGAAAACTTATATTAAAATCATTCCAAGGTATTAATAAAAAGACCATAATAAAAATTGCCATAATAATTCGACTAATAGTTAAACGATTTGCTAAATTCATAATACCTCCTTATGCAACTTGACTTGCACTCCAAAAAATAATTAAAATAACAGCTATAATTAAACCAATATATATTAAAATATAACCTTTTTTAGAACTTTTAATAGTTGGATTAGTATAAGGTGAAACTACTTTTTCTTCTTGTTTTTCCTTATTTTGTTCCATCACTTGTTTTTCAATTTCTTTAATTGGAATTTTAGATGTATACTCAAACATATATTCATTAAATTCATCAATCATTTTAATTTCATCTAAACCTAAATATTTAGCATAAGAACTTATCCAATTTTTAAGTTCATAAATATCTTTGAAGCCGCCAATACTTCCTGCTTCAATATTATCTAAAACAACACTTTTAATATCCAAATCTTTTGAAGCTTCTTCAATGGATACCCCACTAGCTTCTCTTGCTTCTTTAAATGTTTTACCAATCGAAAACAAATAAATCACTCCTTTAAAATAAAAAAAATAATAACTTATAAGCCTTGTTCTGTACGTTACTTCTAACGCGACAAATATTTATCTACCATTACTGGTCCGTTACCTCGTTTTTATTCCTAGTAACAGCTCCCCTACCATAATTTGGGTTTCTCGCTTGTGGGGTTTACCACGTTCCACTTCCAAGGTTTCCCTTTTCTTCGTCACTTTGGCACTTTTATATTTACTAAAACCATTTAAGGTTCTTTCAAAGCCGTTCGATTTCTCGACCATAGGTTATTTTTTCCCTATGCACAAACACTACAACCATTTCAGGCTGTGCGAGCAAGGACTTTCCTCAGTATGCATTCATACCGCATTTGTCCAGTTATTATTCTTTACCATACACATATTTTTCTAATTGACTAAGACGTCTTAAAATATCAACATTATTAACCGGTTTATTACCACTACCATCTTCATCAATTTGATCTTTTAATCTTCTTATTTCTGCTTTTAATTCTTTATTTTCTTTGTTTAAATTTTGATACTCTTTTTCATAAGCATGAATAATTTTAATAAATTCACCATAATCTTTAATAACATCATCTAGTAATTTATCAACTTCTTGAGGACGATAACCCCTAGCATCAATTTTAAACTCTTTTTCATAAATATCTTCAGGACTTAATATAATTCTTTCACTAATCACACAAATCACATCCTTGCAATAGAAATATATCAAAAAAGAGCCTATTTTGTCAATTATTTACCATAATGTTTTTTTACCAAATTATTCTTTTCATTAATTATATTATATTCATAAATTTTTAGCTGTGCCATTCTTAAACTATCAATCATATCATCAAAAATTATTTCATAAGACATCATTACACCCTCTATTCTTAAAGCTATAATAATAAATATTTATCATCTTGTCATAGTATTCGACAAAATATCTAATTCTTTTTTAGACTGTCAATTGACATAACTACCAATTTTTTCTTTTACTTATTTATAAGATAAATAGTATAATGTTATTGGAGGGTTACTATGCAATATCCAAATCATATTCAAAAAACATCACATAAAGTAATTAACTATGCAAATCGTGGTATGGATTTAGAAGATTGTATTAATGATTCTAATGCTTATTATTTAGAAACTAATCGAGCATTGATTTATAAAAAGCCTACTCCAATTGGTATTAGTAAAGCAAGTTATACCACTCATGGTAGAAGAATTGATGAAGGTTATTTTCTTAGTCAATCAACGCTTGATTATAACGGTCTTTATAAAGGTTGTTATATTGAGTTTGAAGCTAAAGAAACTAAACAAAAAACTTCATTTCCAATTGCTAATATTCATGAACATCAAATAAAACATATAAGAAGAGTATTAGAACATGGTGGCATTGTTTTTTTACTAATTAAAATGAATAGTTTTGTTTTCTTACTTAAAGGTAGTGATTTAATTACTTTTATCGATAATGAAACTAGAAAAAGTATTCCATATGAATACTTAGAAAAACATGGTACGATTATTAAAGAACAAATTAATCCTGCTCTAAATTATTTAGATGCTGTTGATCAAATTTATTTTTAAGGAGAGATGAATGTGGAAAAGAAAAAATTAAAATTAAAAAGTCCAAAGAAAATTAAAGAATCAATTAAAAAAGATTTAAAAAAAGATAAGAAAATTGATAATGTTATTGATGATGTAATGGATGATGTAGATAATGTTACAGAAGAAATTATTGTCGATGAAATTGATGAGGTAAAAGAGCCTAAAAAGAAAAAAGAAAAAAAGCCAAAAAGAAAAAAGAAGAATAAGAAAAAAGGACGGGCTACTCATACATTCTTAATAATTTTAATGTCGTTAGGTATTACTATTGCTACAACAATATTAGCTTTTGGTCTATATATTGTTTTTACCGCACCAGAATTTACCGTAGACAGATTGTATAATAAAGAATCAAGTGTTATTTATGATATTAATGGAACTTTAATAACAAGACTTGGTACTGAAAATCGCGTTTTAAAAAATTATGAAGATTTCCCTCAAGTTTTAGTTGATGCCCTAGTTGCTACCGAAGATTCAAGATTTTTTCAACATAATGGTTTTGATGCTGGACGTTTCTTAAAAGCTAGTTTAGGTCAAGCAGCTGGTAACTCTGATGCTGGTGGAGCATCTACAATTACCATGCAATTAGTTAAACAAAACTTTACTTCTAGTACAGCTACCGGTATTGAAGGTATCATAAGAAAATTTACCGATATTTATATGTCAATCTTTAAAATTGAAAAAACTTATACTAAACAACAAATTATTGAATTTTACTTTAATTCAATGTGGCTTGCTAGTGGTGGTATTAACTATGAAAGTATTAATGGCGTTGAACAAGCATGTCAATATTATTTTGGTAAAAGTGTTTCTGATATTTCTTTAGGAGAAGCGGCAATTATTGTGGGAATGTACAATAACCCTACTTTGTTTAATCCTTATATCTATCCAGAAAATGCTACTGAAAGAAGAAGTACGGTTTTAAGTTTAATGGTAAGACATGGTTATATCACTGAACAAGAAAAAGAAGATGCGGAAAGTATTCCAGTTGAATCTCTACTTCGAAGTGATATTGATAATCAAAATGCTAAAAGTCCTTATCAAAATTTAATTGATTTTGTTATAAATGATATTAAAGAAAAATTAAATATTAATATTGATGAAGGTGGCTATTCTGTTAAAACAACTTTTGATTTAAAGAAACAAGATATTGTAAATAACCTACAAAATGGAGCCGCTTGGCAATTTAAAGATGATAAAGTTCAAGTCGGAGTTGCTATTACTTCTACCAAAGATGGTTCTATAACCGCCCTTGGTCCTGGAAGATATTATGTTGCTAAAGGAACTGATCGTTCAACTACCCCAAGACAACCAGGTTCAACCGCTAAACCAATCTTCGATTACGGACCTTTAATTGAATATAATAATGTTTCCCCTCAACAACTAATGCTTGATTACCCATATACTTATAATAATGGTACAACAATGAATAACTGGGATTTTGGTTACACAGGCGCAACAACGGTTAAACAAGCCCTAGCAGCATCAAGAAATATTCCAGCTCTAGAAGCATTCCATATGGTTGAACCAGAAAAGATTGCTGAATTTGTTCATAATTTAGGAATTGATTATGGTGATAGTTTAAATGAAGCTTACTCAGTTGGTGGACTTCCTTATGGTTGGTCTCCTCTTCAAGCATCTGCTGCCTATGCCTCATTTGGTCGAGGTGGATATTACATTGAACCTTATTCATTTACCGAAGTTAAAAATTTACAAACTGAAGAAGTTATTAATTGGAAATATGAAAAGAAACGGGTTATGTCTGAAGAGACAGCTTACTTAATTAACGATATTTTAGTTTATGCAACAGCAACTGGTGTTGGTGGAAATATTAACTATAATTTACGAAATAGAATTGGTTCTAAAACAGGTACATCAAATATTTCTGAAGAAGATGCGGCTAGAAAAGGTATTCCATCAGATGCTACCCCAGACCAATGGATAAATTCTTATAATCCTGATTATTCGATTTCAACTTGGCTTGGTTATGACCAAGTAGATATGGATAGCAGCCATTATTTCACAATGGGTATGAGTAGTATTCCAAGAAATCAATTAGGTGCTTATTTATCAAACAATATCTTTACTGCTGGTGACGGTTTTCCAAAACCAAGTGGTCTTACAACTGTTACCATTGAATCACAAACCTTACCGCCTAAACTTGCCAGTGCAAATACACCAGCAAATATGAAAATATCAGCAACATTTAAAAGTGGTACTGAACCTAGTGAAGTTTCAACTAGATATAATACTTTAAGTGATCCATCAAATGTTAGAACTAGTGTACATGGCGAAGAAATAACGGTTAGTTGGAATGGTATTACAGCTCCAGCTGATAATAACACTAAAGACTTTAATGAATACTTTAAAAGCTTTGCTAGAAATTATCCAAATAGTTTTAAAAATTTCTATAATCGTTATATGAGCTTATATAACAACACTAATTTAGGAACTTTAGGATATCAAGTATTTGTAAGAGAAGATGGAGGTTCTCTAAAAGACTTAGGTTGGACCGATAAAACATCTTATACTTATCAACCTAGTAAAAGCGGTAATTATGAATTAGTAGTTAGAAGTTCTTACAGTAATTATAAAGGAAATCAAAGTAAAGGTGTATCTGCTAAAGCTTCTGTTACAGTTCAATCTAGTGAACCAGAAACGCCAAGTAATAATGATGGATTAGTAGCAACCGCTAAAGAAATATGTGTTACTAAAGGTTCTGTTATTAATGCTAAAGAAGCTGTCAGTGTTACATATAATGGTCAAAATGTAACTAAAGATGCCACAATCGTTTATTCAAATGTTGATACTTCTAAAGAACAAAGTGTAGCCGTTACTTACTCAATAACTTATAATGGCGAGCAAACAACTGCTAAAGGAACTGTAAATATTAGAGAAAGTTGTGGAAGTTCAAGTTCCCTAGATTAAAATGAAATTAAGAGATAAAAGTACTACAAAGCTTTATCTCTTTTTTAGATATCGACTTTGGTATTTTTGGGTGTATATAATTTAGGTGGCAAAAGGCTAGGAATTATTCCTAGCCTTCTTTCATTAAATATTCAACAATTTTATATATTTCAGTGTTAGGATTTGCCTCAACTGTTCCTATTCTTTGTTTGTTATTAATTTGATACTTTTCTAATTTTTTTGCCCGATTAATTGCTAAATTTATTTCTTCAATAATATCAGGATATATATTAATATTCTTTTCATATTTTGGATAAAATTTTTTTAACCTTTTAATTACTTCTTCATTATCCATATTTGCAGTTGTATAATCATAATGTAACAAAAACCACAATTCAATACATGGCGATGAGGTAATAATATTTATATTATTTTTCTTTGCTAATTGAATTGCTTCTTCAATTATTGAATTTTTATTGGGATCAACATCTGTATCAAATATGCAATATGCTACATCATCATCTTGCAAATCTAATTTTAACTCATCTATTTCCTTGATTAACATCTTTACCAACTTTAATGGATCAGTATTATTTCCTCTAGCATATGTAACATTATATGATTTTTTACTGTCTTCAAAATTACTAAAATATGTCTTTTCTGTTTTATTTTTTCCTTCAGTTGCTATTAATACTTTGCTTTTTGATTTTCTTGGTTTTCTTACTCTAACGTTACTAATTTTTCTATTATGTTCTACTCTTCTTCCCATAAGTTAAAATCATTTTTGATAAAAGGAACAGCTCCATATCTTCCAAGCATATATCCTTTCAAAACATTCTCCGTTTTTCTTACAGAGAAATCACTTAAAGGATATAAATCACTTATTCCACTTTTATCATCTTTTTCTGTGAACCATATTTGATCTCTCCTTAGAATGTTTAGTTTTAATAAATTAGTATCGTGAGTATTAAATATTAATTGTGCACCATTTTTATTTATATCAGGATTATTAAACATTTGGACTATCATTTCAACCAAATATGGATGTAAACTTTTATCTAACTCATCTACTACTACAACTCTTTTATTATTTAATGCATCCATAATAAATGGAATAAAGCAAAAAATAATTTGAGTTCCCATTGATTCTTCTTCATATGATAATTCAACATCTGAGCCTTTATGTTTAAAGAATGCAGTAAACACTTTTGGTTTTTCTTTCATTCCAGCTTTTACAAAATCAGGTATTGCAGCCAATACATCATTGGGAACATCTGTTTCCAAGACTTTATAATCTTCTATATTAAAATCGGCTTTTTTCAAAAAATCTAATGCAAAATCTTTTAATTCTTTATCATTTTTTAAATATTCTTTTAAAGCTAAATCTTTAAGGCCACTTAAGTAATTAAAAGGATTAATATCTACACTTAAAAATTTATAGGGAATTTTTGTCTTTTCATAATTCCAATTTGTTGCAGTAGCAATTAAAAATTTATTTGGTGCATTTTTAGAAGCTATGTCATTTAATATTTTTTCATCCTTTTGTGGAAAAGAATAATCATTGGTATTAGTCCTATCAAAAATTTTTGTTTCTCTTCCATTTGGATAATAATATAAGTATTCTTCATGTATTTTATTTGAATCAGCCACAAATCCATAAACATAACGTACATCATCAACAATAAATTTAATTTCAAATTCGCTTGGTTTATCGATGGTATTTTTAGCAAATTTAAATGGGGTTATAGGTAATTTTTCATTGATATTTATAATATTTGAACTTCTTAACATTGATATTACAATAGTCAATATTTTGAATATATTAGTTTTTCCTGATGCATTTGCGCCATATATTGCACTTGTTTTTAACACCCTTCGACCATTAAATATAATATAATTATCATCTAATCCATTTGTAGTATTTGCAAGCATACTAAAAGTAACTTTGTCTTTAAATGACAAAAAATTTGTAATACTAAATTCTAATATCATTAAATACTCCTCCTTTTGTTATTTATAGTATATGTTATTTTTGGTATAAAATCAACGTTTTTGAATATTTTATGTTTATTTTTTGCAATTGTTATGTAAAAAACGTGTTTATTTTAATTATTTACGTTTTTTATAATGTTTTAAGCGGTAAAAAATGCAACATCTCTTAAATTAAAGACATTGCATAAATCTTATTTTTATAGTTCTTATCAACTGTTAATTTAGGGTTTCTATATTTTGAGTCTAATTCTTCTTTAAAAGCCAATTTATCAATAAGGTCTAATTGCTTCTAACATTTTTTTTTATTTCATTAATCTTCGCATATTATTAATAGCTGACTTTTCAATTCTTGATACTTGAGCTTGACTTATATTATACATTTTAGCAAGTTCTACTTGAGTTTTACCAACAATATAACGAGAAACAAGAATCTCTTGTTCTCTTTTTTTTAATTTAACTAAAGCTTTTTTTAAAGACAAATATAAATCTTTATCATTAGCATTTTCTTTTTTGTCAGCAATTTGGTCTAAAACATAAATCGTATCTCCACCATCATTAAACATTGGTTCAAAAATACTTACTGGATCTTTTAGAGAATCCATAGCTTGACTAATTTGATATTCACTTAAATTTAAGGCTTCACTTATTTCTTTAGAAGATGGTTCATGTCCATATTTTTGATGATATTCTTCTTTATACTTTAAAATTAAATATGATAAATCTCTAATAGTTCTACTTATTCTTAATGATGATTGATTATCTCTTAAATAACGTTTAACTTCCCCACTAATTAAAGGTATTGCATAAGTACTTAACTTTAAATTATAAGATAAATCAAAATTTTCAATGGCTTTAATCAAACCAATTACCCCAATTTGAAATAAGTCATCTAAATTAACATTTTGATAATTAAAACGTCTTAAAACACTTAACACTAATTTTAAATTACCTAAAATAAGTAATTGTTTGGCTTCTTCATCATTAGTACTTTTATATTTTTTAAATAATTCTAGTTGTTCATTTGCACTTAAAACTACTAATTTATTAGTATCTACACCGGTAATCTCTACTTTATATTTTGCCATAATAAAAATCCTTTCACTTTATTGTTGTGAAAAGATTTTAATTTTTATTCATTATTTAAAGCATTTATAGCTTCTTTTAGAGTACTAACTCCAATAACTTCAATATCTAAATTATTTTCATTCTTAACTTTTAAAGCTTCTTCTAAATTTCCTTTTGGAACTAAAAAGATATCACAATGTTTTTTCTCACCACCTAGTAATTTATATGGAACTCCGCCAATTTCACCAACATTACCATCTTTATCAATTGTTCCAGTTCCAATAATTTTTTTACCATGAGTAATATCTTCTTCAACTAAACCATTATAAATTGCTAAACTCATCATCAAACCACCAGAAGGTCCTGATTCATTTTCTTTAGTTTTAATTTCAACTTTAGGCTCTTCATCATATTCATAAGTTGTCGTAATTGCAAG
>CANRMU010000003.1 GCA_947631895.1 uncultured Bacilli bacterium
TAAACAATTAACAGGAAATACACCAAATGATGCAAACAAAGTTATTAGTGATGCAAAGCATGCTTATAGCTTATATAATTTCACATTAAAAGCAAATGAAGAAAGAGATTTTAATTTATTACTATATATGGACCCAAATACACCAATGGTAGATGCAAATATGAATGCAAGTTGGAAAGGAAAGATAACATTAAGTACAGAATATCAAGAAGAAGATACAACAATAAGAAAATTAACTTCAAGTGATACACAAGGAATGTGGGGATATAAAGATAAATTAACCAAAATAGTAATAGAAAATAAAAAGAGTGTAAAAACAGCAGAAGATGGTGGAAAAGTATATGGACCATATGATGAAAGTGAAGATGGATATGGAGGAGTACAAAGTTATGTAGTATGTGATGCTGAAGAAACAGATTGTATAGGTTATTTACAAGGAACAAATGGAATAAAAGGAAATGAAGATAGTAGTTATTTATTCAACAATTTTACAAATATAGTAAGTATAGAAGGCTTTGAAAATTTTGATACTTCTAATGCGACTAAATTTACATTAATGTTTAATGGATGCAGTAGTTTAAATGCATTAGATTTAAGTAGTTTTGATACATCTAAAATTAAGCAAATAAATATGATGTTTCAAAATTCTGGAATTAAAAATTTAAATTTAAGCAATTGGAAATTTCATGATACAATGGCAAATTCTTTTTCTTATATTTCTGGATTGCAAACTACTTCTGTAACAAATTTGATATTAAAAAATGTTGATACCCATTTAATAACGGATATGTTCGAAATATTTAAAGATTTAAATCATTTAACAGAATTAGATTTAAGTGATTTTGATATGGAAAATGTTACAAATATGAATTCTATGTTTTATGGTTGTAGTGGTTTAACAAATTTGAATTTAAGCAATTTTAATACAAATAGTGCAAATACTTATAGAGGCATGTTTTATGGTTGTTCATCTTTAGAGACTTTAGATTTAAGTGATTTTAATACAGAAAAAATTACAGATATTTCTGATATGTTTTATGGAATGACAAATTTAAATACATTAAATTTAAGTAATTGGAAATTTAATGATGCAATGTCTTACAACTTTACTTATAATACTGAATTATATATGTCAGAAAATTTGAATTCACTTATTCTTAACAATGTTGATACAAGTAATGTAACAAATATGTACCATATGTTTTATAAAATAAAATTACCAATTTTAGATCTAAGTGATTTTGATACAAGAAATGTAACTAATTTTAATTATATGTTTTATGAAAATCCAAATTTAAATTCTATAACTTTTGGGTCAAATTTTATTCATAAAGCCAATGCTACAACAATCGGTATGTTTTATAATTGTCCATCACAAGATAGACCAAGTAGTGAATGTAAGTTTTGATTAAAAAACAAAAAAAGTTTTCTTATTTCAATTAAATAGCTGACTTAAAAATATGGTCAGTTTTTTTAAATTTCCTAAAATTTATTTTCTACTTATATTTAAAATTATTCCCATTGATATCATGGTTACTAATAAGCTACTTCCACCATAACTAAAAAATGGTAAAGTTACACCTGTAACTGGGATAAGACCAATAACAACACTAAGGTTTAAAACAGCTTGAATAACTATTCCTATTCCTAAACCAAAAGCTAAAAATTTACCAAATAAATCATTTGTTTTTAAAGAAATTTTAACGGTTCGATAAAAGATAAAACCAAAGAAACTTGTAACAATTAAAACGCCTAAAAAACCAAATTCTTCGGAAATAATTGAAAAAATAAAATCAGTTTGAGGTTCAGGTAAATAAAAATGTTTTTGATGAGAATTTAAAAAACCTTGACCAAGAAGTCCGCCTGGTCCAATAGCATACAATGATTGAATAATTTGAAAACCACTTCCTAAAGGGTCAGACCACGGATTTAAAAATGAAACAATTCTTGCCATACGGTAAGGTGCCACGATAATTAAAGCCACAATTCCTAATAAACCAACTAAACCAATTTTTAAGAAAAAAGATACTTTCACACCACTGATAAAAATTAGAGAAACTAAAGTTAAAACAATAACCATTGCAGTTCCAAAATCTGGTTCTAACATAATGAGTAAAAAGAAAACCATAATTACGAAAAGAATAGGTAAAACGCCTTTTTTAATACTTCGTAATTCTTTTTTATTACTACTTAAATATTTAGCCGTATAAATAATTAAACCAATTTTGGCAAATTCACTTGGTTGAATACCTAAACCGCCAATTCCAAACCAACTTCTAGAACCATTTCTTACACTACCAATTCCTGGTATTAAAACTAAAGTTAAAAGAATAAAACAAATACCTAAAATTAAATTAGCTTTTTTCTTAAAAAAATTATAATCAATTTTACTTATTACATACATTAAAATAGCTCCGATAAGAAAAAAGATACTTTGACTTTTAACAAACTTAAAAGCATCATGAAATTTATATTCTGCCCAAATACTACTAGCTGAATAAATCATCACAATTCCAAAAATAGCAATTATTAAAACCATTATAAATAGGGTACGATCAAATTTTTTATTCATAAACATCAACTCTAATTTAAGTATATGAAAAAATAATAAAAAAAAGTAAAGCCAAGTTTATGTCAAATAATAATATTTTTCGTCTAAGTTTAATAATATTTTGATATACTTATTAGTAAGAAGGTGATTGATTTGAAAATTATTGTAACAGCTGGTGGAACAATGGGTCATATTAATCCAGCATTAGCAATCATAGACGAATTTAAAAAAAATGAACCTAATTTAGAAGTATTATATATTGGTACTCATAATCGAATGGAAAAAGATTTAATTCCTAAGTTAGGAATAAAGTATATACCAATTACTATATATGGTTTTACGAAAAATGTTTTTTTAGATTTTAAAAATATCTTTTGTATAAATTTAGCAATTAAAAAATGTCGTAAAATTATGGAAGATTTTAAACCAGATGTTGTTATTGGGGTAGGTGGGTATGTTACTTATCCGGTTTTAAAAGCGGCTAAAGAATTAAATATTAAAACTTTTATTCATGAACAAAATAGTATTCCTGGTAAAAGTAATAAAATGATTGCAAAATATGCGGATTTAATTGGGGTAACTTTCTTAAAAAGCAAAGAATATTTTGAAACTAAGGGAAAAATTATTTATACTGGGCATCCTAGTGGAGCGAAAGCTTTAAAAGTGCCTAAAAAAGATAAAAAAGAATTAGGATTAACTGTTGGTAAAAGATTAATTACTTTTGTGGCTGGGTCTTTAGGTAGTGATTCTTTAAATAGCAAAGTTAAAAATTATTTAATGAATATTGGTAGTAAAGATTATGAAGTATGTTATATTACTGGTAAAATGCATTATGAAGAATTTACTAAAAATACTAATTTCCCTAAAAATGTTAAAGTTTTACCATACTTAGAAGAATTACCTGGTTTACTTAAAATATCTGATATAGTAGTATCAAGGGCAGGTGCCGGTAGTTTATCAGAAATTTTAGCTTTAGAAATACCATCTATTATTATTCCTAGTCCTAATGTTGCTAATAATCATCAATATTATAATGCCAAAGAATTAGCCAATAAAGAATGTATTATATTATTAGAAGAAAAAGATATAACACCTAAACGTTTAGAAGAAGAAATTGATAAGTTATTAGAAGATTCTAGGAAAAGAGCCCATATGAAAGCTTTAATGCATGAACAGTCCACCTTTAATAGTGTACATATTATTTATAGTGAAATTAAAAAATTAATAGGAGAGTGATTTTTTGAAAAAAGAACAATATGAATTTTGTATATCATTTTATGAAATATGTAATAAATATTTAAAAGAAGATATTATTATTGTTAAAAAAGATGAATATGAAACAGATCAAACAAAAATAAGATTATTTAAAAATTTAAAATTAGAATTAGAAGAATTATTAGCTAAAGGAGATTTAATTAAACAAAAAGATGTAATTATCTTAGATGATTTTTATGATGCCTATGATTTAGCTTTAATGCTTCATACTTATTTAGATTGTATACCAGAAAATAAAATTTATTTATTAAGAGAATTATTTACTTTTTTAAATAAATATAAAAATAAAGTAGAAGAAAATGATTATTTAAGTATTTGGGATAAAAAAATTGCTAAAGAAAATAATTTAGTTAAAATTAGAGAAAGTAAAGAATATAAAAAATTAAAGAAAAGATTAATTGCTATTTTAATTTTAAGTGGCGCAATAGGAAGTAGTATTATTTTTTATCAATCTAAAGTAGGAGAACAAATTATTAATAATATAAGTGAATTTTTTAGTGAAGATGAATCTTTAGTATTAGAACGAAAAAAGTAGTTTTTTTCTTGACGAATAATAGTTCTTTATGCTAAATTCTTAAGTGTTTGAAGGTGATGTTATGAATTTTTATATTCATACTTTAGGTTGTAAAGTAAATGCTTATGAAAGTGAAATAATGAAAGAATTATTATTAAAAGATGGATTTATTTATGATGAAGAAAATCCTCAAATTGTCATAATAAATACTTGTACAGTTACTAATATGGCTGATAATAAATCTAAAAAAATGGTTAGACATTTTAGAAAACTTTTTCCTAAATCTATATTAGTTGTATGTGGTTGTTCTAGTCAAAATAAAGAAGCTGACTATCAAAATTTAGATATTGATATATTACTTGGTAATCAAAAGAAAAGTGAAATTGTAAGTATTATTAAAGATTATTTAAAAAATCATGAAAAAGTTTTATATATAAATCAAAATCGTAATTTACCTTTTGAAGATATGCAAATTAAAAAATTTGAAACTCATACTAGAGCTTTTGTTAAAATTGAAGATGGGTGTGATAATTTTTGCAGTTATTGTGTTATTCCATTTGTAAGAGGAAGTGTTAGAAGTAAAGATTTTGAAACGACTTTAAAAGAAATTCATGAATTAGTTTTAAATGGTCATCAAGAAGTTGTTTTAACAGGTATTCATACAGGAGCTTATTATAATTCTAATCATGATTTAACAGATTTAATTCATGAAATTAGTAAAGAACCTAATTTAAAGAAAATAAGAATATCTTCAATTGAAATAACCGAATTAAATGATAAATTTATAAATGAATTAAAAAATAATGATAAAATATGTAATCATTTACATATTCCTCTACAAGCTGGGTCTAATGAAATATTAAAGCTAATGAATCGGAAATATGATTTAGATGAATTTAAAAGAATAATTAATAAAATTAGAAAAGTAAGAAAAGATATTGCTATTACAACTGATATTATTGTTGGACATCCTTATGAAACTGAAGAATTATTTAGAGAAACTATTAAAACTGCTAGAGAAATTAATTTTGCTAAAATTCATGTTTTTCCATATTCAAAACGCGAAAAAACTAAAGCGGCTATGATGAATAATCAAGTAAGTGAAGAAGAAAAAAAGAATCGTAGTAAAAGATTAATTGAAGTTTCTAATGAATTAGAAAAAAACTATTATCAGAAGTTTATAAATCAAACATTAGATGTTTTAGTGTTACAAAGTAAAGAAGAAAGTATTGGTATAACTGATAATTATTTAAAAGTTAAAATTGCTGATAAATTAGAGGCTAATCAAATTGTTAAAGTAATAGTTAGTGATTTTAATAATGGTTTTTTAATTGGAAAAGTTGCTTGCAAAAATGCTTGTCTAGAATTATAATGGTTTTAGACTAAGGGTGATATAAGTGTTTGAAAAATTAAAATTAACAGAATGGATACTAGAAGATTTTGGTAGTGAGTTAGGATTAGTTAAAGCAAATTATGATTATTTAAAAGATAATCAAGTTGCTAATGTTTTTACTAAAAATAAAGAATTATTGGAAGTAGTACAAATTGGTAATTTAGATTTTGATGAATTAGATGATTTTATAAAAAAAGCTATGAATAGTTTTTATGCAACTTTAAATGAGGGAACAATAGATGAAATAGAAAGAAAAAAAAGTGACTATAAGCACTTATATGAAATTTGGCAAAGTATTTTAATTGCTAAAAATAATCATAGTTCTAATATTGATGATTTATATCGAGATTTAATTTTTGCTTTACATATGATGGGTTACAAAAAGTAACTCATTTTATATTTCACGCATATATTCTTTATTTTTATATGGATTTTTAGGATCTATTCGATCAACAAATAAAATACCATTTAAATGATCAATTTCATGTTGAAAAGCTATTGAAATATCTTCTCTTGCCCGCATTTGTTTAACATTACCATCTATATCTTGATATTTAATAGTCATTCTAGCAAATCTTGGCACTATACCTTCAACATCACGATTTACACTTAAACATCCTTCACCTTCACCAACATAAATTAATTCTTCACTATGAGAAATAATTTCTGGATTAATAATTATATAATCTTTAAAAGTATGATTTTCTAATTCTTCAGCAATAACAAAAAATCTTTTTAAATTACCAAGTTGAACGGCACTCATACCCCAACCAGCTCTTAAATCATATTTTTCTCTTTCTTCATCAATTTGACTCATTTTTAAATAAACTAACATATCATCAATCATTTTTTTATCTTCATTAGATAAAGGAAAAGTTACTGGTAAAGATTTTTTTCTTAAAGTTTTATTTTTTTCATCTAAAATTTTTAAATCCGGTAATATCATATATAATCACCCCATAAACAGTGTTATTGTACCAAAAAAAAGTAAAAATTAAAAGCAAAAATTTATTGAATGTATATTAATCTTAGTTCTCAAAGTAAACGTCATTTTAGTAAAAGTAGTTGCAATTACTTTGAGAATAAGTGTTGCATTTACGTTGAGAATTGTATAAATTGATTATCATATGTAGTATATTATATTAAAATTGCATTTACTTTAAGAATTCACCTGAATGTATATTAATAATATGATAAACTAAATGTAGTTAAAATAGAAAGTCGTGAGTGTAATGAAAAAAATAATGTTAGTAGTTGTAATGTGTTTAGTTATGGTTGGTTGTGGAAATAAGACAGGAACAGATGGTAAGGAATATAGTGATGAGACATTAAAAGAACATGGAAAAGAAATTATGAGTATTTCTTATAGTAATAAAGGATGTGTACCAGTAAGATTAAGTTTTTATGATGATGGAGTATATGAATTATTTACAGAATATGAAACATGTGATCCTGAAGCTAAAGATTGTGATGCAGTTTTAAAATATATTAAATCTGTTCATGGAAAATATAATTATGATGTTAAAAAAATAATTGAAAATGCTAGAGTAGAACCAGAATTCTCGCCAGATAATATGCCAATAATTGAAATATATCCTAAAGAAGGATATGATGGAGATGGATACTATTTTACAATAAATGAAAATGATGATAAAAAAGATTTAGATGAAGTATTAAAACAAATAAATGTTAATTTAGATGAATGTGCTAAAGCAAATTATATTAAATAGATTTAAGGTGTGAGTTATGAGGCTAAATAAAAAAGTAAGGGGAGTAATACTTTGAATATTATTAACAGTTATTATGGGCGTAAGTACAACTTATGCTTTTTGGCGTTATGGATTTAAAAATGAAGAAGAGGATTATGTTAAAATAGCTTGTTTAGATATTACTTTTGAGGGTAAAAATGATATCTATTTAGAAGATGCTGGACCAATGTATGATTATGAGTTAGAAGATTACTAAATTTTTTTTAAATAAAAGAAAAAGTAGCTGGAGAAAATGAAATAGTTCATGGGCTATTTGATGAAAGTGAAAATGGAACAGAAGCAATAGAAGGTTATGCAGTATGTGAAAGCAATGACTTAAATTGTGTAGGTTATTTACAAAGTGATGGTAAAGTAAAAGTCAATCCCGATAGCAGTTATTTATTTAATGGCTTTTCTAGTGCTAAAACAGTAATTGGTTTTGAAAATTTAGATACAAGTAATGTAACAAATATGAATAATATGTTTAGTGGTTCACCAAATTTAAAACATATTACCTTAGGTTCAAGATTTATTCATAATTTAAGTGCAACAACAAATAATATGCTTCAAAATTGTGGAGCCCCAGAACGTCCAAGTGATTCATCATGAAAAGGTGTAAGTTTTTGATTAATATAAAAAGAATAGATTTTGTGTTGTCTATTCTTTTTTAAGATTAATTATTGTTATTATTGTTACCGTACCATCCAGCTCCAATTATAATAACTAATAAGATGAATAAAACAATCCATATAGCGGCTCCTGCGCCATATCCAGATGTATAACCAGCATATCCACCATTGCAGCATGGTTGTTGATATCCGCCATATCCGCCGCCATAGTATCCATTATTTCCATAATAATACATATATGTAACCTCCTTAATCTTTCTATTATAGTTTATTAAATTGTTCATTTTTTGACATTAAAAAAAGAGATTTTTATCAAAAAAATTGTCAATATATGATAAGATATTTATGGTGAGTAAAATATGCAAAATTTATTTCGAAAACTAGATAAGCCTTTGCTTTTTATGACTATTATCTATTCAATTTTAGGTTTAGTTATGATTTTATCAGCATCAAGTGTTTCGGCTGTTTTACGTTATGATGTATCGCCTTATTATTTTTTTACTAAACAACTTATTTATATGATTGCCTCATATATTGTAGGAATATTTATTTTAACTCAAAAAACTGATAAATATAAGATATGGGGAATATTATATATTATTGGAGTTTTAATATTATTAGGTTTAGTTTTTAGTTTTGGAGTAATTGCTGGTGGAGCTCAAAGTTGGTTAGATTTAGGTTTTTTTAATCTTCAGCCTACTGAATTTGCTAAAACAGCTTTAATAATATTTATGGGTGTTTTTTATGAAAAAAGTATTAAAAAACAAAAACCTTTTACTTATAATTTAATTCCAATTATTATTGCTTTTGTAATATTTATTTTTATAGCTATGCAACCTGACTTTGGTGGTGCTGTTATTGTTGCGGGTATTACTTTTTTTACTTTTTTAGTAATTCCTTTTCCTAAAAAAAGTAAAGTAAAGATTATTAAAAATATTGGGATTGCTTTAATTATTGGAGCAGGGCTTCTTTTATATACTAAATCCGATATTTTTAATAGTACGCAATTACAAAGATTAAAATTTCAAGCGCCATGTAGTAGATATATGGAAGATACTGGTTATCAAGTTTGTAATGGTTTTATTGCTTTTCATAATGGTGGTTTATTTGGGGTAGGTCTTGGAAATTCTACGCAAAAATATTTATATTTGCCAGAAGCTCATACAGATTTTATTTTTCCAATAATTGTTGAAGAATTAGGATTATTGGCAGGTATTTCAGTTATTTTAGGTTATTTTTATATTTTATATCGAATTTTAAAACTAGCTAAAAGAGCTGATTGTTTAAGAAATCAAATTATTTGTTATGGAACGTTTATTTATATTTTATTGCATTTATTAATTAATTTTTTAGGGACTTTAGCTTTAGTACCTTTAACTGGTGTTCCATTACCATTTTTAAGTTATGGGGGATCATTTTGTTTTAATATAATTGCAATAATGTTTGTTTTACAAAGAATATCAATTGAATCATATGAAAATGAACAAAATAGAGTAATTGCTAATTTGTAAAAAATAGATTATAATTATAATAGGAGTTGATTAAAATGTTATTTGACGTTATTATTGTGTTGTTTTTATTAATGGGAATGGCAGTTGGTTTTAAACGTGGGGTATTTAAAAGTGCCGTGATGTTTGTTGGAACTATTTTAGTATTAATTATTGCTTTTTATTTAAAAAATCCTTTATCAAAGTTAATGTATACTTATTTGCCGTTCTTTAATTTTTGGAATGGGGTAAAAATATTTAATATTTTCTTATATGAAGCGATAGCGTTTTTAATTGTTTATGTAGTATTAATGAGTATATTACAAATTTTAATTAATGTGACAGGGATATTTGAAAAGATTTTAAAATTTACAATTATTTTGGGTCTTCCATCTAAAATATTAGGAGCGATATTAGGGTTATTTGAAAGTTATGTTTTGATCTTTTTGTTATTATTTGTTGGATGTAGAATATCTTTTTTAACACCGATGATTGAGGAAAGTAAAGTGGCTGATTTTGTATTAACTAAGAGTCCTTTAATTTCTAATATTACTAATGATTATTATCTAGCATTTGAAGAAGTATATGGTTTAAAAGAAAAATATGATAATTCTAATAATATTTTGGAATATAATAAAGAAGCTTTAGATATTTTATTAAAATATAAGTTAATTACAACTGAAAGTGCTTCAAAATTAGTTCTAAAAGGAAAATTGGATTTTGATGGAGCTAAAGAAATAATAGAAAGTCATAGGTGATTAGATGTTAAAATATTTAGAAAATGAAAATGATTTTGCTAATGAAATTAATAAAGATATGGTCTTAGTTGATTTTTATGCTGATTGGTGTGGACCTTGTAAATTGATGGGGAAAGTTTTAGAAGAGATGAATAGTATTGATATTTTGAAAGTTAATGTTGATAATTTTCCAGATATTGCTAGAGAATTTAAAGTTATGTCTATTCCTACTTTAATTGTGTTTAAAAATGGGTTAGAAGTAAGTAAAAAGATTGGTTTTATTAGTAAAGATGAATTAAATAATTGGTTAAGTAATAATTAATTTAAATTGTCAAATTTATGTCTAAAACTAACTTGATTTGGTTAGTTTTTTTCTATTTATGCTATACTTATTATAAACTAGGTGATGTTATGAATGAAATTGATTATAAATTAAAAAATATATTATATAAAGAAATTGATGTTTTAGATGATAATGTTTTAGAAAAATATTTTGAACATTTAGATCATTTAATAGATGCAATTATTATAATTAGATTTAAAGAGTTAAAAAATAATTTTTTTAGTATTGATGAGATGGATTATTTTTTAAAACAAGGGATTGATTTTGTTTGTGAAAAAAAAGATGAAAAATATTTAGAATTAATTACTAAAAATATTTTAAATAAAATTAATACTGCTGTTAATTATCCAGTAGAAATTGATTTTGAAGAGATTAATCACTATATAATAGATATTTATCATACAATCAGTTATACTGATGTTTTTCCTAAAGATATTGTCAATGAAATGTATAATTTAATATTAAGAAAAATAAAAGATGCTTATTTTAAATTAACGAAAAAAGAAATTAAAGATGAATTATGTGAAAAATTAGATTATACCGAAAAGAAAGAAAAAACAATTATTAATAGTTATAAGTTAAAGAAAGTAAATGAATATCTTAAAAAAAGAGAATATGATAAATTAAATATTTCTAAAAATAAATTACAATTAATGATTAAAGAGAAAAGAGAAAATATTTTAAATAATAGAAATATTAAAAATAAGATAAAGATTAGTGATGAGGATTTTAATTATTTTGAAGAAAGATTTATTCAAGGGTCGTTAAATGTAGAAGAAATTATGAAATTATTAAATTGTTCTAAAAAAATTGGTTTAATGATTTTAAGAAAATATAATGAAGTATTATTAGAGATTAGTAATAATATTACTTTAGATAAGTTTCAAAAAAATAAATTATTGTATCAAAGAAGACATAAAGTGGGTTTTGATTATAATAATTTTGTGATTGTAAAAAATTCTTCTTATTTAACTTTTGTAGAAGAAATTATTAAATGCTTACCTGTAGCTTTAAAAGAAAAGATTGTAAGTAATCCTAAGAATTATGAAGAGATAGCTTTTTTAATTCCCTTTTTAAATTATTTTCCAGAATTAGATATTGATAAGTATTGTAAAATATTAAAAAATTATCCTGTAGTTAAAGAAAGTATTTTAAAAGAAAAAGAATGTAGACAAAAATATATTTCTGATCAAGAATGGCTTTTAGGTCATATTTTAGATATTATTACTTTATCTTTAGGATATTCTAATGTTAATGAAGCACAATATGCTTTACTTGGAAAAGAAGTGTATGAAAAAAATCCTTTAAGAAGTGCTAAGTATGCTGAATTTTATTTAAAAATGCTTAATAAAAAGAGTTCTTATTTACCAATAATTAAAAGTAATTATCAAGGATATACTTATGAATTAGGTAATTATTCTGATAGTAAAAGATTACTTATTGGTACTTATTGTGAGGGTAGTTGTATTGATTTGTTTAATAATAAGGGTCGAGAAACTTATGAAAAAGTATTATTAGATAAAGATGCTGATGTGATTATGATAAATAATCCTAATAAAGAATTTTATAGTAGAATTATTGTTTTTCGTAAGGGAAATTTTGTTTTAATGGCTCCAATTAAAAATAAAAGTCTTAGTCATGATTGTAATTTGTTTGATAAAAATTTAGTTAAACATATTGCTTTAAGTATTATAAAAGAGAGTATGAAAAATGATGATAATATTGATTTTGTTTTAATGGCTAATACAACTTTTTATAATGATAAAGGAGAATCGATTAATGATTTTGCAACTTTAGATGATATTAGGTTTACAACACTTTTTCCTCATGCTGATTTAGATGAAAAAGTTTTAGTTTTAGCATCTAAGCCAGATGCTAAGTATGTATCTTTTGATGTTAGTCCGAAAGAAGAATATTATGAAGTAAGAAAAAAGATTAATTATCATCCAACTAATGAAGATGTTTTAAGAGTTCTAGCGCTTAATAATTTGTTAAATAATGATGAAGAGTCTCTTAAACCATTTGATGTTTGTGATTATCTTGAAGTGATTGTTGGAGATTGTTTTGTTTTAGCTTTAAGAAAAGATTATACTATTTTTGAATGTTTACTTTCTAATGCGTCTAAAATAAGTGTTAATGAATTTGTTAATGCTAAGATGAAATTAATGGAAAAAGCTGAAATAAATAAGTTTCCTATGATATAATAAGAAAAAAAGGAGGCATTCTTATGTTTCAAGATGAAGTAAAACTAAAATTAGTAGCTGGTAAAGGGGGAGATGGTTGTACTTCTTTTCGGCGGGAAAAATATGTTCCGATGGGAGGTCCTGATGGTGGTAATGGAGGACGTGGGGGCAATATTGTTTTTGTTGCTGAAAAAGGTTTAAAAACTTTAGTTGATTTAAAATATCATAAAATTGTTAAAGCAAATAAGGGTGAGAATGGTAAGGGTAAAAATATGACTGGTAAAAATGCCCAAGATATTATTATTAAAGTACCTTTAGGAACAACGATTTATGATGATGATACGAATCTTATTATTGCTGATTTAACGGTGGATAAAGAAAAGGTTATTGTTGCTCAAGGGGGAAGAGGTGGTTTAGGAAATAAAGCTTTTGCTACTCATGATAATCCAGCTCCTACTTTTTCTCTATTAGGAGAACCTGGGGAAATTAGATATATTAAATGTGAATTAAAATTACTTGCTGATGTTGGATTAATTGGGATGCCGAGTGTTGGTAAATCATCGATATTAGCTAGTGTATCTAATTCTAATCCTAAAATTGCTAGTTATCATTTTACAACTTTAAATCCTAATTTAGGAGTGGTAACTTTAAAAGATAAAAGTACTTTTATCTTAGCAGATTTACCTGGATTAATAGAAGGGGCTAGTAAAGGTATAGGGTTAGGTATTAAATTTTTAAGACATGCATCTCGTTGTAAGATTTTAGCTCATGTTATTGATATGTCGGCTAGTGAAGGACGTAATCCTATTTCTGATTATGAAATTATTAGAGAAGAAATTAAATCTTATAGTGAAAAACTTGCTAATAAAAAAGAAATTATAATTGCTAATAAAATGGATATACCGACTGCTAAAGAAAATCTAAAATTATTTAAAGAACAATATCCAGATAAAATTATTTTTGAAGTATCGGCTATTAATCATACTGGTTTAAATGAAGTATTAGAATATTTAAATCAAATGCTTAAAACATTTCAAAATGAAAATTTATATAATGATGATGAATTTGAAAGAACAATTATTTATCGTTTTAAAAATGAAAAACCATATACCATTAGTAGGGAAGATGGTATATGGATAATTAAGGGAAAAGAAATTGAAAAATTATTTGCAATGACCAGATTGGATGAAGATGAAGCGATTTTAAGATTAATGCGTAAATTAAAAGGGATGGGTATTGATGATGAACTAAAACGTTTAGGTGCCCAAAAAGGGGATGAAATTGAAATAAATAATTATCTTTTTGAATGGAGTGATTAATTTTCTAATTTTAATATTGAACCTATTACTAATTTTTCTTTAATGTCTTTAGGGATTAGAAATATCTTTTTCTGATCTTTTTTTAAAGTAATTAATTTGTTTTTAGTTATATTTCGATAAATATTTTCTACTTGATAATCATTATTTGCAATAAAAACATGATAGTTATTATTAACTAAAAAAACTTTTTTCTTAGGATAGTAAAGAATTGTATTACTATCTTTTTTAATACTTAATTTTTGTTTTAAGTTTGTAACTTCTAAGACATCATAATGTTTTAAACCTAATTTTAATTTCATTAAATCATTCCTTATCTACTAAATTATATCTAAATCATGTCAAATTAGAACAAAAATCATTTTTTTCATTTAAAAAGTATGATATAATTTTTAAAGAATAGAGATGGGTGAATTAAGATGTTTGGAAAAATTAAGTATATTAGTGAATCTGCAGCACATGTTGAAAATACATTGCGCGCTGATGAATCAACTGATTTAATGAATTTACATGTTATTTTTGAAGCTCCTAATCAAAGAATTTTAGGGGAAGTAGCAGAGATAAATCCTGATAATATTAAAATTACTTTTTTAGGAGAATATATTGATGATCGTTATGTTAATGGGGTAATTAGAAAACCTTTAATTTCTAGTAAAATAAGAGTTATAAATCAAACTGAGTTACAAAAACTTATTGGAACTAAAGATCAAAATTCTTTTGAACTTGGTAAAAGTGCTATTTATAAAAATTATACTGTATATCCAAGTATTAATGATTTTTTTTCAAATCACTTCTTTATATGTGGTAACTCTGGTTCTGGTAAAACTCATGGGGTTTCTAGAATTATTCAAAATGTTTTTAAAGATGTTGAAGTTATAAAGAAAAATTCTAATATTTTCTTATTTGATGCATATGGTGAATATAAACATGCATTTAGGTCAATTAATCAATATAATCCAGATTATCAATATAAATTTATAACTTCAAATATTCAAGAATCAAGTGATGTACCTCTAGAAATTCCAATGTGTTTATTAAAACTTGATGATATGGCTTTATTATTACAGGCATCTACACATAGTCAATTACCAATTATTGAAAGAACAATTAGACTTGCTAAAATATTTTCCCAAAATAATAAAGAAAGTGAAACATATAAAAACCATTTAATAGCAAAAGCTCTTTTAGCTATCTTATTTAGTAATCAAACTACTGCTCAAAAGAAAAATCAAATTTTTACGATTATTGAAACATGTCATACGCCTGATTTTAATTTTGATTCCAGAATTGCGGGTATTGGTTTTTCAAGAAGTTTTGCTGAATGTTTTGAAATAGATTCAAATGGTAATTTTGGAGAATCTGTTTTAATTACTGATTATATTTTAAAACATATAAATGAAGAATTAGAAGAAACTAAAGAACCAGAAACTTATTCTTATTCAATGTTAGATTTTTCTAAAGCTTTAGAATTTACTTTAATTAGTGAAGGTTTCTTAAATAATAGGGCTGTAGCTGATGATGCAACTATTCTTAAAGTAAGAATTAGTTTTATATTAAATACTAAAGTTGGAAATTATTTTGTTAATAAAGGATTTATTACTCCTGAAGAATTTGCTAAAAATTTAGTTGTTTTAAATGGTAAAAAAGCTCAGATAATTAATATTAATTTAGAAGATGTTGATGATGTTTACGCTAAAGTTATAGTTAAAATTTTTTGCCGAATTATTTTTGATTATACTAAAAGTTTGCAAGATAGGGCTAGTATGCCATGTCATTTAATATTAGAAGAAGCTCATAGATATATTCAAAGTGATAATGATACATTTTTACTTGGTTATAATATTTTTGATCGAATTGCTAAAGAAGGACGTAAATATGGGACTTTATTAGGAATAATTTCACAAAGACCAGTAGAAATAAGTGATACGGTTGTTGCTCAAGTATCAAATTTCTTGATTTTTAAAATGACCCATCCTAAGGATTTAAAATATATTGAAGAAATGTTACCTAATATTTCAGCTGATGTTATTGAAAAACAAAAAACATTACAACCTGGTAGTTGTGTAGCTTTTGGTGGAGCTTTTAAAATTCCAATGATTATTAGAATGGCAATGCCTGAACCTCCTCCTTATTCATCTAACTGTAATGTTAAGAGTTGTTGGTCAAAAGATATTAATATGGGTACTACTAGTAGTAATGATAATGGTCAAATATATATTTCACCAAATCAAAATAATCAACAATTTGTAAATAATGGGCCAATTAATCAACCAGTAAATAATCAAAATATTGGAGCTAAAGCTTCTATAACAATTCCAACTGATAATGGTCAAAATAATAATGTTAGTCCAGTTAATAATTTAAATGTTAAAGAAGCAATTAATCCAAATGTTGGGCTTAATTTTAATAATATTCCAAATCAGCCTACAATACCTAATCAAAATGTGATGCCTAGTCAAAATCAGCCTGTAAATAATCCTAATAATAAATTTTTTCAAGGTGGTAGTGCTGTTTAATGTTATTTGCTATTTTAGATTATTTTTGCTACAATTAAATTACCAAATGATAGTAAGATTTGCATAAAACCGACTATGGTGATACTTGGGAATCGGATTTCTATATGGTGTAGAAAACTAATCCATTAAGTGAATTAGGATCCTAAAGTATAGATATGATACCCACCTGCTGGAAAGCGGGATTTTATCACACTTACTTCTTTGGTTTTTTTTATTGGAGGAATTTATGTTTGATAGATTAGAATTATTAATAGGAAATGATATTGAAAAATTAAAGAAAGCTAATATTTTACTTATAGGAATAGGTGGAGTAGGAGGATATGTTTTTGAATGTTTAATTAGAAGTGGGATAGAACATATAACTGTTATTGATTATGATAAATTTGAGATAACTAATTTAAATAGACAAATATTAGCAACTAAAGTTGTTTTAAATAAAAATAAGACTGATATAGCTTTAGAAAGAGCTAAATTAATTAATCCTAACTGTTATATTAAGCGAGTAAATATGGCTTTAAAGGAAGAAAATATGAAGGAATTAATAAGTGATTCTTATGATTATATTATTGATGCTTGTGATGATGTTTTAACGAAAATTAGTTTAATTAAATATGCAAAAGATTATAATTTAAAATTAATTTCTTGTATGGGAACTGCTAATAAAAAAAATCCGTTATTATTTAAAATAACGAATTTAGAGCAAACTTATAATGATCCTTTAGCTAAAAAAATTAGAACATCTCTACCTAAAAGATATTTAAATACGAAAGTACTATGGAGTAGTGAAGTACCTTTAATTAAAGGAAATCTTGGAACTTTTTGTGCAATTCCAATGACAGCAGGTGCTATAATTGCTCAGTACGTAATAAATGATTTATTAAAAAATTTATAAGGAGGTTTTAAAAGGATTTTCAATACTTCCATATTCTAATTTAGGATTAGAGTTTGGAAGTATTTTTATATTAGATTTTAGAAAGGCGACAGGATAAATTGTTCCGGGATAATATGAAGAATCGCGATAAGCACTACCAGTAGAATATACAAGATATGTAGAAACTGCCGAACTTGTATCAGCTGCAGGGGACATTGTCCAAATCCAACCCACTTTTGGCTTTAACCAATCGTTTGTGTTACAACTATTGTCTTTATAATAATACATATCATTTTCTAAACAGGTATTTCTTACTGTACCTCCTATAGCATAGCCGTAATCACTTGGATATATTAACCCTATATAGCCATCCCATGTTGTTTTTCTTTCTATTTCATCATTACACCTAATTAATCCTTTATTTTCACATAACTGCTTTCCATTATAAATATTTCGCTCTGCTTCATACATATATTTTGCTGTTTTTTTAGTTATATTGTACATTTCTATAGAAGTTCCGGTATTCCATCTTACTTTTGCTATCTTTTTCTTTGCTTCATCACTTATTCCACTACTAGTAAATTCACATGGTATATTTGTTTCACTTACATCATTATAACAACTTCCACTTTCTCCGTTCCAATACAAACTTTTTCCTATAACTGGTATTTCTTTATAAACATCTTGGGGATTTAATAGTTTCATTATATCTGCTTGACTCCATTCATTTACTCCATAGCCATTATTTATTCCAGATTCACTACTATCATAACTATATGTTCCTATACTATCTGCTCTTATTATTTTTACTAAACTTTCTTGTTCTCCTTCATTATCTAAATTTGTTATATTATTCATTACACCAATTATTCGCCATAAACTCCCATCACCAATATCAATATAATTATTGGGACTAGCACCTACATATCTAATATTTTCATCATTTGTATCATCAGCTAATATATTAGTTGTATCACTATTAGCTAAATCTTTAATATAATCAGCAGCATTATATTCTCTAAAATATAAACTACATTTAGTTTTACTTTTACTTAAATTTTTGACAAGTGGTGCCCATTCTTCATCATTCCACATAACACTTGCTCCATTATCACATTTAGCATAAGAAAATACTATATTATCCTCATTATCTTTTAACGGCATAGAATTCAATTTTTCATTACCATTATAGAATGCAAAATAAACATTATCATTGTTAAAATAATCTAATTTTAAAGTTAAAATAGGTAATAATATCAAACCCAAAAATATAAAAATTATTTTTCTTATAAGCCCATTTTTATTTGTTATTTTTAATTTCATATTTTCACCTACCATAAAAAAGTATATACGTTTTACGCATATATGTCAATACGTAAATCGTATATAAGCTAGAATATTTTTAAGCGAGATGATGATATGAATATTGAAAGATTAAAAGAAATAAGGGAAGATAAAGATTATAAACAAAGTGATATTGCTAAGGTTTTAAAAATTAGCCAAGCTCAATATTCAAGATGTGAAATGGGTATTAATCTAATTAGCTTAGAAAAGTTAAATAAACTTGCTGATTTTTATAATGTTAGTATTGATTATTTAGTAGGTAGAACTGATGAGCGAAAACCATATCCTAAAAGAAAAAAATGAAAATCATTTTAAATATTCTAATAAAAGATTTTCATTTTTATTTTGATATATAATGGAATAGAGTAGGGTTATGATTGATAATTCATAATTGTTATTTTTTAAATAATTGTATAGTATTTCTAGCATTATATAACCTTCTACAGTATTATTTTCTAAAAAGTCTTTTGCTTTATTACGGTTACTTGAAAGATAGGTTCCATAAGTAAAATTACGAGAATTTATACTTGTTCCGGTCATAAAATAATCACCAATTGTTCCATAAAGAATTTTAGGATTTAGGATTTCTTCTAAAGCTTTAGTTAAATATGTTGCCACTGATGAATAGGAATTAGTCTTGCCATATATAATTCCTGAACCAATAGCAATAATGTTTTTAAAAATACTATAAAATTCTAAATTAGCTTCATATTCTTTATCAATAGA
This sequence comes from uncultured Bacilli bacterium, assembly GCA_947631895.1. Taxonomy (GTDB): domain Bacteria; phylum Bacillota_I; class Bacilli_A; order RF39; family UBA660; genus Ventrenecus. The sequence goes on from CANRMU010000003.1 coordinate 19,634, forward strand.
TATATAATTTGGCATAA
>CANRMU010000004.1 GCA_947631895.1 uncultured Bacilli bacterium
AGAAGATGAATATATAGATGCAATACTATATGAAGATGATTATAATTCAAACTTAAATACAAATAAACAATTAACAGAAAATACACCAAATGATGCAAACAAAGTAATTAGTAATGCAAAGCATGCTTATAGTTTATATAATTTCACATTAAAAGCAAATGAAGAAAGAGATTTTAATTTATTATTATATATGGACTCAGATACATCAATGGTAGATGCAAATATGAATGCCAGTTGGAAAGGAAAGATAACATTAAGTACAGAATATCAAGAAGAAAACACAACAATAAGAAAAATAGATACAAGTGTTAATAAAGGAATGTGGGAATATAAAGACAAGTTAACCAAAATAGTAATAGAAAATAAAAAGAGTGTAAAAACAGCAGAAGATGGAGGAAAAGTATATGGCCCATTTGATGAAAGTGCAGATGGATATGGAGGAGTGCAAAGTTATGTAGTATGTGATAATGAAGAAACAGATTGTACAGGCTATTTACAAGGAACAAATGGAATAAAAGGAAATGAAGATAGTAGCAATTTATTTTATGGCTTTAAAAATGTAACAAATATCGAAGGATTAGAAAATTTTGATACAAGCAATGTTACAAATATGACTCAAATGTTTCAAGGATGTACTAAATTAACTTCATTAGATTTAAGTATGTGGAATACAAATAATTTAACTAATGTGGGTTATATGTTTAGAACAATGACAGAATTACAAAAATTAGATATAAGTAATTGGGATTTAAGTAAAACTACAATTTCGCAATTATTTCAAGCAGATAATAGTTTAACAATAATAAATATGTCAAATTTTATATTTCCGGCAATTTGTACTAACTATTTCTCTAGCTTGACAAATTTAAAAAATATAATATTAGAAGATTCAAATACTAGTCATGTCACCAATATGCAAGGTATGTTTTCAAATTTAACAAATTTAGAAGAATTAGATTTAAATAGTTTTGATACAAGTCATGTTATAGCTATGGATGGTATGTTTCAAGGAACAACAAATTTACAATCAATAAAATTTGGTTCAAAATTTGTTCATAAACCAGAAGCAACAACAAATGTTATGTTTCAAAACTGTACAGCACCAGAAAGGCCAAGTGGTGATACATGGAGTGGTGTAAGTTTTGATTAAAAAACAAGAATCAATTTTCTTGCTTTAATTCTAAATAAATATCTGACTTAAAATTATGGTCAGTTATTTTTTTATCTCCTGAATTATCTATTTCTTTTAACTGATTGGTATCAATTAAAAAGTAAGTATCTTGTAAATAATCTTTACCATCTTCACTAACTGGGTCATCCCAAGTTAAATCTAGGTGATACCAATTATTATCTAAATAAACTGCATTCCAAACATGACCTTCTTTTGTTGGGTCATCTGGTGTCATTGCGACTTTAAAGTTAGGAATATTCATTTTATCTAAGAATAAAGCCATCGCGTCTGTATAACCATTACAGGTTGCATATCCCTCAAAAAGTAGGCCATAAGCTAAATAAGATTGATAAATACTTTCACCGTTTTCATTTCTTGTTATATCATATTTTGTATTATTAATTATATAATCATGAATTGTTTTAATTTTTTCTCTATCAGTCATTGTATCCTTAATAAGTTCATTATAAAGTTCATCTACTTTTTTATTAATCGCGTTTATATGGTCTTCATTATAAAAATAAGTAACATTTACAATAACTTGTCCTGATTCTTTGATAATGGTTTGCATATTACTAAAACCATTATAAGGATGAACAAAATTATTAATATGCGTTAGTAAATCTTTATCTTGACTAATTTCTTCGCTATCCTTTAAGCAATCCGTATATTCTTTTGGACAATAGTAAGTAAAAGTTTTCCAACCATTATTAACTATCGTATAAAAAACATTTTTAATATCTTGTCTACTCAATGGTCCAAAATTATTGGTATTTTGAACAAATAAATAGTCAGTATTTTTTTTATAACTATTTGAAGATGTTGCTATTACTTTGGTATCTTGTTCAATAAAAGGAACAAAAAAATCAGTAATTTTATCCATTTTCAGAAAAGTTACTAAAATACAGCCTAAACAAATAAAGATAATAATTAATTTTTTAATCATTTGACATCATCCTTTTATATTTTAACATTTTTTATACAATATATGTTAAAAAAATAATAAAAGGAATGATTTTATTCCATTCCTTTTACTTTTTGAGTTAATCTTGATTTTTGACGATCAGCAGTATTTCTTTTAATTAAGCCTTTGCTGAAAGCTTTATCAATATTTTTTTGTACATCAGCAAGGAGTTTTTCTGCAGTTTCTTTATCTCCAGCCATAATTGCTTTATCACAGTTCTTAATACAATTACGTACACGAGCTTTTAATTCATGATTATTTTCAGTCTTTTTAGCGATTACTTTAATTGCTTTTTTAGAACTTTTAATATTAGCCATAAATTTCTCCTTTCTTTTAACGTCTTTAATTCTATCAAACAATAATGATTTTTACAAGCATTTTTACTTTAAATTAATAGTAAAATATAGTATTATAGTCTAAATAATTTTTTTAAAGGAGTATATTATGTATCAAAAACCAGAATATTTATCTCAAATAAATGATTGTTTAGTAAATGGAAATTATCTTAAAGCTCGAAAATTGTTAAAAGAAAATTATAAATGTAATTCGCATATCTTAAATCAATATTATGGTTTATTAGAAAATATTGAGAATAATTTTTATCGAAGTAAAGAATATTTTAATAATTGTTTAGTTTTTAGAAGAAAAGAATTTAGTGCGTTACTTTCTTTAGTTAAAGTTCATGTTCAACTTGGCGATTATGGTGTAGCTAAAGAAATTTTAACTAATTTGCAAAAAAAAGAAAGTTATTATTATCAAGCAACGATTGATTTAATATATATTTATATTTTATTAAAAGATTATGAACAAGCATATTATTGGTATCAAACTATTGATTTTGAAAATGTTTCAGCAAGAATTTATAAGCATGGACAAATTATTAAAACCTATCTTTTAAAAGCTTTAGGTAAATATGATATGTTAAGTAAAATTGATTGTGCTACTAATTATACAGCGGTAAGAATAATTAATAATTCTGATGAAGATTTATTTAGACATGTTAGAAAACATATTAATTTAAATAATGAATATGCTGATGATAAATTTTTTTCTAATATTGATATGAATAAACTTTTGAAAGTAATAAATAAAGAAATTGCCACTTTAAATCCTAATCATTTTGAAGTATCAGATATATATCGTTTTAGCCTAGATGAACCAATTGGTTATAAAGATAAAGAATTTACTAATGATATTGCTGTTGTAACGGTTTTAGATACTAAATGTATTATAACAATGTATCCTATAAAATTATCTAATGAATTTGATATTGAAAATAATGCTAGAAATGAAGAATTAAAATTAAAAAGACAAAATAAACTACTTTAAAACTTCTTTACTAGTTGTTAAATAAGCTCTTAGTAAATTACCAGCTCCAAGTTTAGTCCCACCAAAATATCTAACTACAAAAATAGCTTTATTTACTAAATTATTTTGAATCATTAAATTATAAATAGGAAGTCCCGCCGTATTTTTTGGCTCTTTATCATCACTTTTCCCAGCTGTATTATTTAAAATATAAGCATAAGGAATATGTCTAGCCTTTTTGTGTTCGTCCTTTAAATTATTAAGAATTTCTTTTACATCATTTTCATTATCAATTTGATAATAGTAAGAAATAAATTTTGATTTTTTAATTTCATAAGTATAAGTATTTAGAAGCTTCATCTTCTTCACCTCTAAAAATATTATATAAAATAATAAATTTAATAACAATCCTTTTTAAAAGCCAGAAAATAAAGTATAATAATATTGGAAGTGGGTGATATAATGCTTGATGAAAAATTAAAACAAGTTCCTAATTTACCTGGTAGTTACCAGATGAAAAATGTTGATGGAATTATTATTTATGTTGGTAAAGCCAAAAATTTACATAAAAGAGTAAACTCTTATTTTAATCGAACTCAAACTGGAAAAACTGCTAAAATGGTAAGTGAAATAGCTGATTTTTCATACATTGTCACGGCTAGTGAATTAGAAGCTTTTTTATTAGAAATTAATTTAATTAAACAATATGACCCAAAATATAATATCTTACTTAAAGATGATAAAAGTTATCCTTATATTGAATATATATCTAAACCATATCCGAAACTTAAAGTAGCAAGATACTTAAATATTCGTAAAAAAGATAAGAAAAAATTATTTGGCCCTTATCCTAATGCTTATGCAGCTAGAAAAATTGTTAATTTACTTAATCGTTTATATCCTTTAAAAAAATGTGAAGGTAATCCTCATAAAGTATGTTTATATTATCATATTGGCGAATGTTTAGGCTATTGTGAGAAAAAAGAATCTTCTGAAGAAATAATGAAGATGGAAAATGATATTTTAAGTTTTTTAAATGGAAATGATAAAATTTTAAAAGATAAATTAATAAGTAAAATGAATAGTTATAGTGAAAGTCTTAATTTTGAATTAGCGGGTGAGTTAAAAAAAGATTTAGATTATATTAATGTTGTTTTAGATAAACAAAAAATTACGTTAAGAGATTTAACTAATAAAGATGTTGTTGGATATTTTTTTAATAACGGTTATATATCTGTCCAAATTTTATTTTTAAGAAATGGTAAGATAGTTGGTGGACATACGGATATTTTCCCTATTATTAGTGATTTAGTAAACGATTTAGAAAGCTATTTAACAACCTTTTATAGTCGTCATGAAATACCTAAAGAAATTGTTTTACCAAAAGAAATTAATACCGAAGTATTAAATAGTTATTTTGAAAATAAATTAGTAAGTCCTATTAAAGGTCAAAAAAATAATTTAGTTAAAATGGCTAATGAAAATGCCAAGATTAATTTAGAAAATGAATTAGAATTAATTTTAAGAAAAGAAAATATTACCGAAAAAGCCAATGAAGAATTAAGAAAACTTTTACATCTAAATATTTTAGATCGAATTGATTTATTTGATAATTCTAATTTATTTGGGGATTGGTCAGTTAGCTGTATGGTTGTATTTAAAAATGGTTTTCCATCTAAAAATGATTATCGTAAATATAAAATTAGTTTTGATAAAAATGATGATTATAATATGATGAGAGAAGTAATATATCGTAGGTATCAAAGAGCTTTGTTTGAAAAAAGTGAAATGCCTAATTTAATTATTGTTGATGGTGGTATTGGTCAAATAAATGCTTGTAAAGAAATTCTTGATAGTTTAAATTTACATATTAAAGTTTGTGGTTTAAAGAAAAATGATAAACACCGGACTAATGATTTAGTAGATGGGGATACTCTAGAAGTTATTCCGATATTAAAAGATAGTAATGTTTTTCATTATTTAACCAAAATGCAAGATGAAGTCCATCGTTATACAATTAATTATCACCGAACAATTAGAAGTAAAGGGGCTATTTCAAGTGTCTTAGATGATATTACTGGTATTGGTTCTAAAAGAAAAAAAGAATTAATTAAACATTTTGGTAGTGTTAAAAAAATGGAACAAGCCAGTTTAGAAGAGTTAGAAACTATTTTGCCAAGTGATGTAGCAAAAGTTTTAAAAAACTATTTAGAATCACGAAAAAAATCATAAAAAGGTGTTGGTTAAAATTGACATTAGATTTTAAAAAATGTATACTTATTAAAAAGTAGGGTGGTACTAATGGAATTAAAATATAAAATTGCAATGTTTTGTGTAGTTTGTTTAATTGGTGTAGCCATATTAATTGAAATTGGTTATGTAAACTATTTAAAAGAAGCTGAAGAAACAATGGCTATGATAAAAGTTGAAGAAGGTTTATCAATTAATTATTTAAATGGTAATAAAATTTCAACAAATGAAGATACCTATCAAGTTGATTTTTCAATTACTAATGCCATGGATACTGAACAATTTTATTCAATAAAATTAAATGATGTTATAGCAAGTGATGATGTAACTTATAAATTAATTTCTAAAGAACATATTATTGATGATTATAGCGATAAAATTAATCAAAAAACTATTCAAAATCAAATTAAAATCAATAGTAATGAAACCCAAAGTTTTAGTTTAATATTTTATAATGTTAAAAAAGCTGATTTACAAGCTGAATTAAAAATAGAAAAAGATGTAGTTGATAATAGTTTAAAAAGTTGGCTATTAAAGAATAATAAAATAGTTATGGAAAATGATGGTTTATATGAAGCTAATACCGATGAAGGAAACATGTATTATTTTAGAGGTGGTATTACTAATAATTATGTATCCTTTATAAATAAATTATGGCGTATTGTTAGAATAAATGCTGATTCTACAGTTACGATAGTGCTAGATGAATTATTAGAAGAAGAGACACCATTTTTTGAAAATAATGAATTACAAAGTACAGCTTTTAATGATTCTAAAATTGCTAGTGTTTTAAATGATTGGTATGATGTAAATTTAAGAGAATATGATAGTTTTATAGCTAGTCATAAATATTGTACTGATGATAATGCTCAAATCGAAGATAATGGGGTCATCTATTATTTACCAGAGCAAAGAATTTTTAAAGACAATGCTCCAATTGTTACTTGTCCCGGAACATCTGAAACTTCTAAAATAGCTTTACTTACTGCTGATGATGTTTCACTAGCAGGTAGTTATTTAAATAAAGATAGTATTAATAGAGATTGGTGGACAATGACTTTAAATAAAAAAGATAATAATATTAATTACTATATTACAGCAAGTAATAATGGTTTAATTAAAGATCAAGCTGAAAATAGTAAACATGGAATTAGACCAGTTATAACTTTAATAAAAAAATTAAATGTTATGGGAAATGGCACGATTGACAATCCATATACATTATCAATTATGTAAAACTTTAGTAAAAAGAGTGTTAAGTAGAAACATTATGCTTTCTACTTTTTTAATTATTTGATAAACTAAAGAAGAAAGAGGTGACAGCATTGAAATTAATAAGTGATATAATTGCAATTTTAAAAAGTTTATCTTTTATTGATTATATTTTATATTTTTCAGTATTAGCTTTATTAATTTTAATTGTTGCATTAATTTATGTTTTAAAAAATGATGATACAGATAATTTTGTTATAGGAAGTGATAAAATGAAAGAAAAAAATGAAATTGATTTACAAGAAATTGCCAATAATATAATTGAAAAAACTGAACCAATAGCAGATTTATCTCTTTATGAAGAAGAACAAGAACAAAAAGCAATAATTAGTTATGATGAATTAGTAAACGAAAGAAATAAAAAAAGGTTACAATATGATAAAGTTGAATTAATAGATAATGTGATACCAGCTAAAAAAATAAATTTAAATGATATAATTAATGAAAATAATGAAGAAATAAATAAAGAAACAGAAATTGTTCATTATGAAAGAGAAGAAGCTTTTTTAAATACTTTAAAAGAATTAAATGCATTATTAAATTAAAATTCTTATTTATTTATTTAAAAAAATAAATTTTTTTAATATATAACCTTAAATTCGACAAAGTTCTCGCTTTCTATGGTTTATAATACCTATTTAGAAAGGGAGTGAAATTTTGAAAAAAATTTATAATGCTCATCATCAAAATTGGAATTTGCTAATTAATATGAATAATCCGCGTGATAAACCTAAATTATTCATGTTATGTTTTTCCTACTTCGGTATCTTTACTATATAAAGTACTAAAAATTATTAACCGTAAATCACAAGTTTTAGTTCTTTTAGATAACATTTCTTTTTAAGAGTTCTGGGATTATCAAATTTAATATCTTTTACTTTGGTATTAAAAATTAAATTAAGTTGAGTTTCAAGTAAAAAAACAATAAAATTTTAAAGAATTAAAAACATTGTGAATTAATTGGTTGTTTAAAAGAAAATAAGAAAGCTAAAATAGAAAATATTTTATGCTTTTTTAATTACTTAAAAATTGATATAATAAATGTACTGGGTGGTAGTATGAAACGTAGTGAAGTAAATATTAATGATTTGTCTCCAATGATGCGACAATATATGGAAATTAAAAATAATTATTTAGATGAATTATTGTTTTATCGTCTAGGAGATTTTTATGAATTATTCTTTGAAGATGGGGAAATTGCTAGTCGCGAATTAGAACTTACTTTAACTGGTAAAAATGCTGGTTTAGAAGAACGTGTTCCCATGTGTGGCGTGCCTTTTCATTCTGTTAAACCTTATATTGAAAAATTAATTAATAAAGGCTATAAAGTAGCCATATGTGAACAATTAGAAGACCCTAAAAACGCTAAAGGAATGGTTAAAAGAGGTGTAACTCAAGTAATAAGTAAAGGAACTGTTGTTGATTTAGAATTATTAAATGAACATAATAATCATTATATTGCAAGTATTTTAGATTTTAATTATATTTATGCTTTATGTTATGCGGATATATCAACTGGTTCTATTTATGTAAGCGTCTTGCCTCATCAAAAAGAAAAATTAATTAGTACCATTCTTAATCTAAATATTTTAGAAGTAGTTTTAGCAAATAATGATGATTTAGAATTAATATCTTTATTAAAAGGTAATTATAGTCTTGAAGTATCTATATCAAATGAATATTTAGAAAATGAATATATAAATATTTATGAAGATTTAGAAGATGAACATTTAGTATTAGCGGTCAAACATTTATTATATTATTTAGTAGTTAAAGAACTAAAAAATTTAGAACATTTTAATAGAGTTGAAATAATTTATCCTGATGATTATTTAGTTATGGATATTCATACCGTTAGAAATTTAGAATTAGTTGAAACTTTAAGATTAAAAGAGCGAACTTATTCTTTATTATGGCTTTTAGATAAAACTAAAACTAGTATGGGTTCAAGAAAATTAAAATATTGGTTAATGAATCCGTTAAAAAACAAAGACTTAATTAATGAAAGATATAATAAAATTGAAATTTTAAATAGTGAATTTATTTTAAAAGATGAATTAAGAGATTGTTTATATAAAATATATGATATTGAAAGATTATGTGGCAAGATATCTTGTGGGTCACTAAATGCAAGAGATTTATTACAATTAAAAATTAGTTTAGGAGTTTTACCAAAAATTAAAGAAATAATTACTAATTTAGGTTTTGACATAACTATCAATACGCATGAAGAAATTTATGAATTATTAGAAAAAGCCATATCGCTAAATCCACCAGTAACAGTTAAAGAAGGTTACATGATTAAAGAAGGATATAATGAAGAATTAGATGAATTAAAAAAGATTAGAAGTGGTGGTAAAGAGTTTATTGCTAATTTTGAAAATAAATTAAAAGAAGAAAGCGGTATTGCTAATTTAAAGGTTGGTTATAATAAAGTATTTGGTTATTTTATTGAAATAAGTAAAGGACAAGTTAGTAAAATAAGTGATGACCTGCATTGGGAGCGACGTCAAACTCTTACTAATGCTGAAAGATTTATTTCACCTGAATTAAAAGAAAAAGAAGCCTTGATTTTAAATGCTGAAGAAAAGATTATTGATTTAGAATATAATTTATTTCTTGAAATTAAAGATTTTATTAGTAAAGATTTATTAAAGTTAAAAGATACGGCTAATATAATTGCCGAGATAGATGCGATTACTTCTTTAGCGGTTTGTGCAGATGCTTATAATTTAGTAAGACCAAATTTAAATGATGAGCATATTATTGATATTAAAGAGGGAAGACATCCGGTTATTGAACAAGTTAGTAATCATGAATATGTAAGTAATGATTGTATTATGGATCGAACCATTAATACGCTTTTAATTACCGGACCTAATATGAGTGGTAAATCAACTTATATGAGACAATTAGCAATTATCATTATTATGGCTCAGATGGGGTCTTTTGTACCTGCTAAAAAAGCTAATTTACCAATAATTGATAAAATATTTACAAGAATTGGGGCAAGTGATGATTTAGTAAGTGGCGAATCAACTTTTATGGTAGAAATGAAAGAAAGTAAAAATGCTATATGTAATGCCACAAAAGATTCATTAATTTTATTTGATGAATTAGGAAGAGGTACGGCAACTTATGATGGTATGAGTCTTGCTAAAGCTATATTAGAATATGTTACTAAAAATATTGGGTGTAAAACTTTATTTTCAACGCATTATCATGAATTAACTAGTATTGAAAAAGAATATCAAAGTATTAAAAATGTTCATGTCAGTGCTCTTTTAGAAAATGATAATTTAACATTCTTACATAAAGTAAAACCAGGCTCAATTGAAAAAAGTTATGGTATTCAAGTTGCTAAACTAGCGGGTCTTCCGGATGAAATAATTAATAATGCTAGTAAAATATTATCAATTTATGAAAATAATTCTAAAAATAAAATGGAAAGTAGTGTTCAATTAATGATGGATTTTCCTGAAGAAAGCAAACAAATTGATCCTGTAAAAGAAAAATTAAAAGAAATAGATCCCCTTAGAATGACACCAATCGAGGCTATGAATACTTTATATGAATTAAAAGAATTAAATAAATAACGACTTTTTCGAAATTGAGTCTCGACTTTTTCGGAATCCCAGCCCGACTTTTTCGGAATTGAGTCAAAAACAGATTATAGACAAAAAGTAATTTTTTTGCTAAAATCTATGTAATGTGATTCCGATATATACGATATATCGGAGGAAAGAAAGAGCTTTTGCTCTTTTTTTCGTTATATGTTTATATTTAAAATAGATTAAATAAAAGTCATAAATAAACTAGGATGATTGGTAATCTTTATCTTATTAGAAACTGTATTTCTGATTAGTAAGCTGTTAAGATTTTTTTAATGACTTTTGAGTATTTTTTTAGTAAAATAATGGTAGGGTGAAGAGGATGAGAAATATTTATGGAGAAACCATCCAAGATTTAGAAAAATATTTTGAGTCAATTGGTGAGAAGAAGTTTAAGGCTATGCAAGTTTATGAATGGCTTTATGAGAAAAAAGCTACTTCTTTTGATGAATTTAGTAATTTAAAAAAAGAAGTCAGAGAACAATTAAAAAAAGATTATTGTTTAGATAAATTAGAGATTAAAAAAAGACAAGTTGATGAGCTAACTGAAAAGTATTTATTTAGATTAGAAGATAATGAATTTATTGAAGCAGTTTTAATGAAACATGATTATGGGTTAAGCATTTGTGTATCCAGTGAAGTTGGTTGCAATATGGGCTGTGCTTTTTGCGAGTCTGGTCGCTTAAAAAAAGTAAGAAATTTACAACCTCATGAAATTGTTTTACAAATTATGGCTATTGAAGAAATGGTGGGCATGCGTATTTCTTCAATTGTTATTATGGGAATTGGTGAACCCTTAGATAACTATGATAATATCATTAAATTTATTAAAATTATTAATCATCCTAAAGGTATTGCTATTGGGGCTAGGCATATTACTTTATCTACATGTGGGCTAATTCCTAAAATTAAAAATTTGAGTAAATTAAATATTCAAATTAATTTGGCGATTAGTTTACATGCTCCCAATGATACTTTACGAAATGAGCTTATGCCTGTCAACAAAGTGTATAGTATAAACGACTTAATTTCAACTTTAAAAGAATATATTGCAATTACCAATAGACGAGTGACAATAGAATATGTTATGCTTAATATGGTAAACGATACACAAGAATGTGCTATAGAGCTTGCCAAACTTTTAAAAGGAATGAATGTTTATGTTAATCTTATTCCTTATAATGAAACAAGTCATCTAAAATTTAAGAAAAGTAGTAAAGAAAGAATCTTAAAATTTTATGATACTTTAAAAAAACAAGGAATTAACGTAACAATCAGAAAAGAATTTGGCAGTAAAATAAGTGCAGCTTGTGGTCAATTACGAAGCAAAGAGGTGTAAAGATGAAATCATTTTATTTGACAGATGCTGGAAAAGTAAGAAGTCATAATGAAGATTCGGTAACAATTATAAAAAATAATAATGATGAATATTTATTAATAGTAGCTGATGGAATGGGAGGACACCGAGCAGGTGAGATTGCTTCAAGTCTTGCTGTTACCCATTTAGGTACTAGATTTAAAAATATGAGCAGTGTTGGTTCTAAGATGGATGCAGCTAATTGGCTAAATGATAATGTTAATGAAATTAATTTAGCAATTTTAGAATATGCTAATACCCATGAAGATTCCAAAGGACTTGGAACAACTTTAGTCCTTGCCTTACTTACTAAAGATTATTTATTATTTGGTAATATTGGTGATTCTTCTGGTTTTGTTATTAAAAATGGCAAATTACATAAAATGACCAAAGACCATACCTTAGTTAACCTACTTGTTGAAGCAGGTAATTTAACAGCTGAAGAAGCTAAAAATCATCCTAAGAAAAACGTTTTAATGAAAGCACTAGGTGCTGCTGATAAATGTGAACTTGATTTAATAGATGTTGATACAAGTGTCGATGGTATTTTACTTTGCAGTGATGGACTAACTAATATGCTTAGTGTTGAACAAATCGAAAAAGTTTTAAATGAAGATTTAACTGTTGAACAAATGGTTGAAAAATTAATTAGAAAATGTAATATGCGTGGTGGAACTGATAATATTTCCATTGCAATTTTAGATATGAAAAGTGGGTGGGACTTATGATAATGAAAGGTCAGAAAATTTCCGACCGATACCAAATTATGAAATCAATTGGTGAAGGTGGAATGGCTAATGTTTATCTAGCTTATGATACTATTTTAGACCGTGATGTGGCGGTTAAGATTTTACGTGGTGATTTATCTGGAGATGAAAAATTTGTTAGACGTTTTCAAAGAGAAGCCCTATCAGCAAGTAGTCTAACTCATCCTAATATTGTTGAAGTTTATGATGTTGGCGAAGACCATGGTATGTATTATATTGTTATGGAATATATTGAAGGACGTCATTTAAAAGATTTAATTAAAAAACGAGGAAAACTAACCGTTAGTGAAGTAATTGATATCATGCTTCAAATAACAGATGGGATGAGTGTTGCCCATGACTCTTATATAATTCATCGTGATATCAAACCCCAAAATATTATGATTTTAGAAAATGGTTTAGTTAAAATAACTGATTTTGGTATATCAATGGCGATGAATGCCACTCAATTAACTCAGACTAATTCGGTAATGGGAAGTGTTCATTATCTTCCTCCAGAACAAGCAAGTGGTAAAGGTTCAAGTTTGCAAAGCGATATTTATTCCATGGGAATTGTAATGTATGAACTTTTAGCAGGAAAACTTCCTTATAAAGGTGATAATGCCGTTGAAATTGCTTTAAAACATTTAAAAGAGCCATTACCATCAATTAAAGATGAAATTCCATCTTTACCACAAAGCATTGAAAATATTATCATCAGAGCAACAGCTAAAAATCCTAAAAATCGTTATGCAGATGCTAGAGAAATGCATAATGATTTAATGACATGCCTTGATGAATCACGAGCTAAAGAGCCAAAAATAGAACTTCCATATCCGGAAAATATTGATGAAACCAAAATTACTAAAGTTTTAAAAAATGCTAAACCGGTTGAAAAGAAAAAAGAAGATGCTAAAGAAAGTGAAGAAGATGAAATAATTGCCAGACAAATAACTCAAAATGATTTAAAGAAAGATAATAAAATCATTATCATTTTAGCCTCTATTTTTACCTTTTTAGTCGTAGCCATTACAACAGTTGTCTTACTAGTACCAGCCCTAACAACTAATAAAGAAATTTTAATTCCTGATGTTACTAATCAAACAGTTGAAGAAGCAATTAAAACGTTACAGGATGCGGGCTTTAATGTGGCAACAGATCAACAACCAGCCTCATCAGATGAAATTCCTTATGGAAATATTGTTAAAACTAGTCCACTAGCAGGTACCAAAAGAACTAAGGGAACGCAAGTTACTTTATTTGTAAGTGAAGGTGATGCTAAAATTACTCTAGAAAACTATGTTGGTCAAAACTATTTAGAAATAAAAGGTAAATTAGAAACTTTAGGTGTTCAAGTTATAATTGAGAAAAAAGATGCCAAAAGTACAGCTGAAGAAAATATTATTATTGAACAAAGTCCTAAAGAAAATGAAAAAGTAAGTAAAGGTGATTATGTTACTCTATATATTCCTGAAGTCGATAAATATCCTGATTTTACTAATGGTAGTTATACTTATGATGATGTTGTCTCATTCTTAGAAAAATATAATGTTAAAGTAAATAAAGTTGAAGAAGAAACATCTAGTAAAAATCCTGGAATTGTTTTAAAACAAAGTCGAGCTAAAGGAACAAGAATAGTTGAGGGAACATCTATCACAATAACTGTTGCTAAAAAACCAGAAAAAAATTCAAATAATAATGATAACAACAATAATAATAATAATAATGACAACGATGAAGATGAAGAAACTAGGTTGGATTAAATGGTTGGTAAAATAATTAAAAATATTAGTAATTTATATACGGTTTTGTATGATAATCAAAAAATCGTTTGTAAGCCAAGAGGATTGTTTAGAAAAGAAAAAACAATTCTTTTAGTTGGCGATTTAGTAGAATTTGATATTGATAAAAAAATAATTACTAAAATATTACCTCGTAAAAATGAATTATCAAGACCAAGTGTAGCAAATATTGATTATACTTTAATTGTAACAAGCTTAAAACAACCAGATTTTTCTTTGCTTCTTTTAGACAAACAAATTGCCTATAGTTTAATAAATAATATTAAACCAATCATCTGCTTTACCAAAATTGATTTAATCACTAAAGAAGAATTAAATAATCTAAAACAAATTAGAAAATATTATGAAAAATACCAAATTAAAACCTTTGATAATCAAAATTTAGATTCATTAATATCCTTTTTACAAAATAAAGTAGTTGTTTTAACCGGTCAATCAGGTGCTGGAAAATCAACACTTTTAAATAAATTGAATCATACATTAAATTTAAAAACCAATGAAATAAGTTTAGCTTTAAATCGAGGCAAACATACAACAAGACATACCGAATTTTATATGATAAATGATATTTGGTTTTGCGATACACCAGGTTTTTCTTCTTTAGACTTAAGCATTTATTCTAAAGAAGATATTAAAAATAGTTTTATTGAAGCATTAAATTATGAATGTAAATTTAATGATTGCTTCCATCATAAAGAAATTGGTTGTATGGTTAAAGAAGCTGTATTAGATGGCGAAATTTTAAAATCACGTTATGAAAATTACTTGGAATTTTTAAAGGAGGCTTCTAAATGAAAGTATCTGTCTCATTTTTAAAGTATCAAAAATCTAAAGAAGAAACAATTAGAAAAATTGAAACTACAAGTGCTAGTTATATTCATGTTGATATAATGGATGGATTTTTTGTTAAAGAGAAAAATGATGATTTAGATGAATTTATTAATCTATTAAAAAATACTAAAAAACCTTTAGATATTCACTTAATGGTTTTAAATCCTAAAAAATATATCGATAAATTAAGCATTTTACATCCAGAATTTATTACTATTCAAGCAGAAATTTTAAATCCCTTAGTATATTTAAAACAAATTAAAAATTTAGGAATCAAAGCAGGCTTAGCCATAAATCCTGAAACAAGCGTGGAAGTTATTAATAAATATTTAAAATATTTAGATTTAGTTTTAATTATGAGTGTTCATCCCGGAATGGGTGGTCAAAAATTTATTCCTGATGTTATTAGTAAAATCAAAAATATTCCAAGAAATAAATTACTAGTTAGTATGGATGGGGGAATAAATGATGAGACTATTAAACTTGTTCAAAATAATTTAGATTTATGTGTCAGCGGATCTTATGTTTGCTTAAGCGAAAATTATGAACAAAATATTCAAAAATTATTAACATAAAAGTGTAAAATTATAATAAGATGATTGTATTATAAAAAATATTATGATAAAATTTACTTGTATAATAGAAAGGAGATATATTTATGGCTGATATGATTTGGCGTTCAGGTATGGTAACTGCACCTGATGTTGCAACAGTAAAGAGTTATAATTTAACCCTATCAAGCAAAGTAAATGATACAGATGTAACAGTTAATGACACTGCTAAAGATTACTATGACAAAATTGTTACAAATTATAATAATCTAAAAAATTATTTTGAAAAATTAGGTGATGAATTCATAGCTTCAAAGAAAAATGTTGTAGGCGATAAATTAAAAAACAAATTACAAAGTCTTGGTAAAGCATGTAAAAGTCAAGGACAATATTGCATCAATAGAAAAAATGAATTAAGTAGTTTGTTTGAATATGCGAACTTAGAAAAGAGAATAAGTGAGTTAGAAGCTGCAATAGACAGTTTACAATAGAAACGGAGGTAAGAAAAAATGGCTAAAACTACAAGAAAAATTAATAAGACTGGCCTAAAGAAGAATATTATTAACATTAATAATTATATGACACAATTAGGAAATGAATTAAAGAATTTAAGCTCAAACATTAATGCATTGATGGTTGGTAATGCCGATGGACCATTCTGGAATGGTAATAAGGCTATGAAATTTTATAAAAAAGCCATTTCAAATTTAGCTAATGATATTAAAGATTACGAAAAAGCATATAATAGACTAAATACACTAGCTACAAAATATGAAACAGTAGTAAAAGGTGATTAGTAAATATGCTTAAGTTAAGTGAAGAAGCAAAAGCTAAATATGCAAAATATGTTGATGCTAATGGTAGACTTATAATTGATGAAACATTACCTGAAGATGTCAAAAATGCATTTAATTATTTTAATAGCAAAGGAATTAATATTATGGAATTAAATGTTGATGATGATGCTATTATTGATTTGCCAGAAGAAGAGTCAGAAGATTTAGATGAAGAATTAGATTCAGATTTTGATGAAACTGAAGAAGAATTCAGTAGTGATGATTCTTTTGAAGATAGTAATGAAGATGTGGATTTAGATAATTTAAATAGTTTATTTTAAGAATGATTTTTTCATTCTTTTTTAATTATTCAAATTTCATCTAATCGATTATCAATTTTTAATAAATACGCCATTCGTTTAAAATTGTTAACTAATCAAGAGGTAACTTAGATAAGTAGTTGCAACTACCTTTATTAAAATGACGTTTACTTTGAGAACTAAGAAAATGTAAAATTTATAATATGATCATTGTATTATGAAAAATATTATGATAAAATCTATTTGTATAATAGAAAGGAGATATATATATGGCATTATATTCAAGTATGGTAACTGCACCTTCTGCAGCAACAGTAAAGAGTTATAATTTAACCCTATCAAGCAAAGTAAATGGTACAGATGTAACAGTTAATGACACTGCTAAAGATTATTATGATAAGATTGTTACAAATTATAATAATATTAAAAATTATTTTGAAAAATTAGGCGATGAATTCATAGCTTCAAAGAAAAATGTTGTTGGTGAAAAATTAAAAAACAAATTACAAAGTCTTGGTAAAGCGTGCAAAAATCAAGGACAATATTGCATCAATAGAAGAAATGAATTAAGTAGTTTGTTTGAATATGCAAGTTTAGAAAATAGAATAAGCGAATTAGAAGCTGCAGTAGAAAGTTTACAATAGAAACGGAGGTAAGAAAAAATGGCTAAAACTACAAGAAAAATTAATAAGACTGGCCTAAAGAAGAATATTATTAACATTAATAATTATATGACACAATTAGGAAATGAATTAAAGAATTTAAGCTCAAACATTAATGCATTGATGGTTGGTAATGCCGATGGACCATTCTGGAATGGTAATAAGGCTATGAAATTTTATAAAAAAGCCATTTCAAATTTAGCTAATGATATTAAAGATTACGAAAAAGCATATAATAGACTAAATACACTAGCTACAAAATATGAAACAGTAGTAAAAGGTGATTAGTAAATATGCTTAAGTTAAGTGAAGAAGCAAAAGCTAAATATGCAAAATATGTTGATGCTAATGGTAGACTTATAATTGATGAAACATTACCTGAAGATGTCAAAAATGCATTTAATTATTTTAATAGCAAAGGAATTAATATTATGGAATTAAATGTTGATGATGATGCTATTATTGATTTGCCAGAAGAAGAGTCAGAAGATTTAGATGAAGAATTAGATTCAGATTTTGATGAAACTGAAGAAGAATTCAGTAGTGATGATTCTTTTGAAGATAGTAATGAAGATGTGGATTTAGATAATTTAAATAGTTTATTTTAAGAATGATTTTTTCATTCTTTTTTATTTGTAAAAATTAAAAAAGACAAAATAAAAAGCAGAAAATAAATCACTTTTTCCACTAAAAACCCAATCTTAAATATATAATAAATAATATATCAAAAATAACTGTTTTCTAAAGCAATAATGAAGGTAGCTAAGCTTCAAAACGCTACGAGTTTTCTCTAACATAAACTATAATCGTTATAGAATAACAATGTTAGATGAGTCCATCTCTCATATTCAATATTTTGGTCATAACATCATTAAAAGTGTACACATTAACCTTGATTAGGGGTTTAATACAATAAATCAAAATTATTATTGTAAAACGACACAAAATATTTACTAATTAATGTCATAAATATAAAGATTAATCAATAAAATCATTAATGCCTTATTTCTTATGACA
>CANRMU010000005.1 GCA_947631895.1 uncultured Bacilli bacterium
TGATATGTTGCCATATCACTACATTTATTATGTACACTAAATTTATATGGTTTTAGTTTTCTTCCTTCACTATCTAAGATTGGATAGGTTTTTAATAAGCTTATATCATCTGATTCACTTTCAATATCAATATTTAAACATGCTGAATTAACAACATTTTCTGCCGTTTGTTCTTTTGTTAGTATCCAATATGCATAAGTTACTCCTACAACTAATAGTAATACTCCTATTACTCCTATAGTTATAAATAAATATTTCTTTTTCTTATTTTCCATTTTATACCTCTTTCTTATGTTTAGCATTATTGAATGCTTTTATACTATTAAAAATATTATATAACTAAATGGTTATATAATAAATCAAAAAAAATAGCTTGACACTATTCTTTACATCTTTATCCAATAAGTAGTCATTCCACATGGTAAAATTAAATTACTATTTTTAACAGGTATGCCTATTTCATCTGATAATATATTTCCCTTTTTTTTAATTATTATTTTTAAAATATCTTCAATAATAGTCTTAGATAAACCAGTACTATAAGAATTAATTAAAAATAAAATTGGTTTATCACTTAATAATTCACTACATAATTTAACTAAATTATATAAATCTTTTTCAACTTGCCATACTTCATGCTTACTTCCCCTACCAAAACTAGGCGGGTCCATTAATATAATATCGTATTTATTACCTCTTTTAATTTCTCTTTTAACAAATTTAAGACAATCATCAACAATAAATCTAATTTTCTTATCTTCTAAATTATTTAATTTAACATTTTCTTTAGCCCAATCAACCATTCCTCTTGATGAATCAACATGAACAACACTTGCTCCTTCTTTTAAAGCCGCAACAGTAGCAGCACCAGTATAAGCAAATAAGTTTAAAACTTTAACTTCTCTATTTTCATTCCTAATTAAATCTCTAATTAAGTTCCAATTAACAGCTTGTTCAGGAAATAATCCCGTATGTTTAAAACCCATTAATTTTAATTTAAAAGCTAAATCTTGATATTTAACAATAAACTCATTTGGCATTTTAGGATTTATTATTTGCCAGGAGCCTCCTCCAGTATTACTTCTTATATATTTTGCATCAACTTTATTCCATAAATTACTTTTTTCTTCATCCCATATTACTTGAGGGTCTGGTCTTGCTAAAATTAAATTACCCCATCTTTCTAATTTGTCTTTATGGGCTAAATCTAATAGCTCATAATCTTTAAAATCATTAACTAATCTCATTTTATTTTTCCTTTAGTTAAATAAGCTAAGAATGGATCTAAAAATTCAAATATTCCCGTAATTAAAATAAAATAACCAAAAACAATAATATGGGTTTCAATGCCAAATAAGAAATTAATACTCGTTAAAATACCTGTTATTACAAATAAAAATAATAATGCTGTTTCAAATTGCCACATTTTACTTTTTTTATCATGATACATATCAGCTTTTTTTAATTTAATTAAAGATAAACATAATAACCAAATTAAAATTGTAATGGCTAGATATTTTGGGGTTTCAACAACTTTTAAAACATAACCTACTATCCCAACTACTAAACTTGCTAGACAAGTAAAAGCACTAGTGTAATCTTTACTTTTCATTGTAAGTAAAAAACTAATAGCATTAACAATTGCATAAAAAATCATAGTCCCAACAAATAATTCATTAAAGAATGTCCAGCCAAGTAAAGGACAAACAAGTAAAAATATACCATTTAAAATTAATAATCCACTGCAAACCATATTCTTTTTTAAAACTTCTAACATAACTACTCACCTCATCATAATCATAAACTTTTTTAATATTTTTGTAAAGTATTGTTCTTTTTCATTAACACTCTTTTTATATCTAACCAATCATTAACTCTTATTAAATTTTCTTCTTCTAAATCTAAATCTTTATTATGCCATGCTGTATAAAGAAGTTTTAATTTAGCATTTTTTAGATTTTCTAATTTATCATCTATTTTAATATCACAATTAACAATTGCTTTATCTTCAGCGAAAATATAATTTCTAGGATCTATAAAATCTAAGTTTTCATATAAAAATTGATATTTATCTTTTAAATTATTTCCAGCATAAGAAATTATTTCTGGCCATATATAAGCAGTACAAATATATATCTTATAAATTTCATTAAGTTCTTTTAAAACTTCATAACAATTAGGTAATAAAACCGCATTTTGATACATATTTAAATCTTTAAACTTATTAAAAAAATCCATCTTTTTATTTCCTAATAATTCTTGTAAACTATAAAATTTATATTGATTAATATCTATTTTCTTTCCTAAATATTCTTCTAAATAGTAAATAAAATTACCACTAGTTAAAACATCATCCATATCAATCATTATTGTTTGCAAATTAACACCTTCTTTAAATCACTTTCTTTAACATGTAAGTTATTTATACGATCATCTATTATTTGTTTTATTAAATTATAACTTTTACTATTAACATTTAAATTTAGAATTAATATTTTAGTATATTCTAAACTTATATCAATTAAATTATTTAAGGCTTTTACAACAATATACCAATTATTATTTTCTAAATTAAAAACTCCTCCATTAGTTAAACTAGTAAAAACAATCTCGCCATTTATAACTTTAATAATATTTACTTCATTTAAATTAAAACCATAATTAATTTTATTACTAAGATTATAAGATATTATTATGCCAACTTTTTGATCATTATCATAAATATCTCTTACTCCTAGCATATAATCCCCCTTAAAATTCTTTTATATCATTATTATATTCTTTATCCATTAAAAATTCATGAATTATTTCTTCCTCATTTTCAACATATATTTCTTCTATTCTATCTACCCGGCATTTTTCACTAATTAAGATAGCTTCAACTTTTTTTACGGCTTCATCTAAATTGTCATTTACAACAACATAATTATATTTAGATACTTCATTTATTTCTTGATAGGCTCTTTGAAATCTTTTAATTATTTGTTCATTGTTTTCAGTTCCCCGTTTTTTAATTCTTTTTTTAACTTCTTCCATACTAGGAGGTAAGATAAAAATCAAGATTGTTTCGGGAAACATTTCTTTAATAATACCAGCCCCTTCTACTTCAATTTCTAAGATTACATCTTTACCTTCATTTAATAAATTATTAACTTCTAGTTTAGGAGTTCCATAATAATTACCAGAATAATTAGTATATTCTAATAGTTCATTATTCTTTATTTTTTCTTCAAATTCTTCTTTTGTTACAAAATGATATGTTTTACCTGGAATATCATTTGCTCTTATTGGCCTAGAAGTATAAGATATTGATAAATAAATATTATCGTTTTTTTCAAGTAATTTATTAATAACTGAACCCTTACCTGCACAACTAATGCCAGAAATAATAATTAAATCTCCCCTTTTACGTTTTTTAATCACTTTAATCGCTCCTTTTTTTCTTTATTATAATATAAAAAACTTTATTTCCAAAGAATAAAGTTACTTTAATTTAATCCTTCTAAATAATTAGTCATTTTAAGACTAATATTTTTTGTAAAAGGATATGTATAAGTTTCACTATTAGTGATATTAGGTGCAATGACTACCATACTGTATTTAGGTTCATTTCTTGGATAAAAAAGGGCTAATGTGGAATTAATGGTTTCCACATCAACTACGCCATCATTATTACTATCATAAAATGTTTCACTGGTTCCCGTTTTTCCTGATACCTCTAAATCAGGATTAGCATAACTAGAGGCTGTCCCGCCATGAAAGACTTCATAAAATCCTTCTAATATTCGGTCATAAAAACCCTGATCTAATTCTACTTCATTTAATATTTCACTATCTTTTTGGGCAATGTTTAATTTTAATCTTTTTCCCCGATTAGCAATGGTATTGATATATTGAAATAATTCGACAGGTGTATAAGTATCGTATTGGCCAATTGATAAGTTAAGAAGTAAATCCCCACTGATGGTCTCGCCTATCATGCCAATTTTTTCATTTGGTAAATCAATATTGGTTAGCGAACCTAAACCATAAGAGGCAAAAGTATCTCGATAAGTATTAAAGTTTTCGATAGTTACCGGTAGTTCCATATTATAGTGATAAGTATTACCAGTTGTTTTAATGGCTGTTACAAATTGAAAATAATTACTTGATGTTTTTAAAGCTGTGATATCATCAACATATCCTAATCTTTTATAAGAACATTTTGATGGCTGATAATAAAGTTTAACACAACTATCTAATAATTTTTGACCAACTGTTATAGCACCGGTTTTATAACCTACCGTTGAACTAGCCCCTTTAACTACACTACCCATCGCAAATGAAGATGATAACATTCTTCCTGTTATTTCTTTAAAACTTCCATCATCATTTAAAATAATACCACTCATTGCTAAAATATTACCTGTTAGAGGTTCGCCAATAATACTATAAGCATCATGAAAATATCTACTTTGCTTTTTATTCCTTGCTAAAACTAATTCATTTTTTAATTCACTTTCTAATTTTAATTGTAAATCAATATCAATATTTAAAACTAAATCATTCCCCCTTTTTTCTTCACTTACTAAATCTAGGGAATAATCACTATTAACTAAATAAGTTGCTTTCTTGCCCTTTAAAACATCTTCATAAGTTTTTTCTAAACCACTTATTCCTACTACATCTTCTAAATTATATCCATCTAAAACATATTGTTTACTATCTTCTTTAGGAATACTTCCCACTGAACCAAATATATCTCTTAAAGTATCATTATAAGGATAAACTCTTTTACTACTAACAACAATTCTTAACGACGAAATATTATTTTCCATAATCTTTAAAGCTTCTTCTTCACTTACTTCTTTTAATAAATATTTATCTTGATAATAATATCCTTCATTCATTAAAGAATATAAATAAATTATTTTTTGCTCATATTCCGTATATTCTAATGCTTCTATAGGAATTCTTTCTAATTTATAATTTAAAATATCATCTTTACTAATTTTTCTTTCCTCTAATAAACGATATTCATCAGCACTAATTAAATCATCACCATTATTATGTTTTACTAAATAATAATTTTTTTTCATCTTTTCAGTGACATTAAAATCTTTAACATAATTTACTAGACTCTTAGCAATTTCTAATTCTTCTTCACTTTTAATACTAGGATTTTTATGATAAACAATATTCAAAACACCAACATTGTCAACTAAAACTTTCCCATTACGATCTAAAATTCTTCCTCTTGGAGCTGAAAGACCTTCCACTATTGCTTCGGTTTTAATTTTTAAATCTTCTAAATGTTCTTCATGATGATTAAGATTAATATTTAATAAAACACTTAAAAAAACTACAAAGAAAATCGTAACTACTGATTTTAGATTCATATTAAAATCACCTATTTTTAGTATTCATTTTTTTTTAAAATTCATACACTATAGATAGGTGATGTTATGTTTGAATTAATTAAAAGATATATGGATAAATTAACTATTGATGATGTAAATAATTTTGCAATTAATAATAATGTTAATTTAAATGAACAAGAATTATCTTTTACTTATCAATTTGTTAAAAAAAATTGGGAAACAATTCTTGCTAACCCAAATAGTTTAAATTTAGAACGTTATAAAAATGAATTTAGTGAAGAAAATTTTCTTAAAATTAAACATTTAATTAAAATTTATTATCAAAAATATGGTCATTATTTATAATATTCATTTATTTTTTCAATAAGTTTTTCATCAAATTGTTGATTTAAAATCATTTCGATTTCAAATTTATAAGGAGGATATATTCTTTCTTTATCTAATATATCTTTTCCCACATAAGGTGTTTCTAATATTTTAGGAACATCTTTTAATTTATCATGATAAATTATTTTTAATAGAGTTTCTAAACCAATTGTTCCATAACCAATATTTTCATGACGATCTTTATGAGTACCAAGAGCATTTTTGCTATCATTTATATGAATACAATGAATTTTATCTAAGCCTATCATTTGATCAAACAAATTTAAGTATTCATCAAAATTATTTAAATCAACACCTGAATCATTTAAATGACAAGTATCAAGACAAACTCCAATTGGATAATGAATATTATCAACAATTGTTTTTAATTCATCTAAATTAATTCCTAATTCAGTTCCTTTACCAGCCATTGTTTCTAATAAAATTTGACATTTAGATGATTTAGCCAAAATGATATTTAAAGCATCAATTATATTTTTAATAGCCACATCTCTTGGAATACTAACAGCACTTCCTGGATGTAAGACCATATAAGAAATTCCAAGTTCATCACATCTTTTTAATTCTTCAGTTAAAAAATTAATACTAAATTGCCATTTCGATTCATCTAAGTTATTTGCTAAATTAATTATATATGGAGCATGACAAATAACTTTATCAATTAAAATATTATTTTCTTGCATTAACTTTTTAGCCTCATTTGTTAAAGAACTATCAATACTTTTACGTAAAGTGTTTTGAGGGGCTCCTGTATAAAACATAAAAGTATTAGCATTATAAGATATAGCTTCTTTTACACTTCCAAGTAATTGGTCTTTGCCAAAACCAACATGACTTCCAATAATCATAACTTCACTTCCTACTACTTTCTTAAGGTTTGACCATCAGTATTTTCACAAGTATTTGTTACTTGCATATCATTTTTCTTAGATATTACACCATCTTCATAGGCTTTTCCTTTAATATTTAAATTAGTTAATGTTGATTTTCCAACATAAAAGTCATTATTAGCTAACCAAGCTGTATAATTAATAATTTGCCCATCTTCATTAGATTCAATTAAAATACTTCCACTATATTCTTCCCTACTTTCTAAAAGAAATAAATTATTAGCTTTAAGCCATTCTACAGAATAACATACTTTACTATTGGTATTAACTTTTTTATTTACTAAGTCAATTTGATAAGCACTTCCAGCAGCCTGCATAGCTCTTATAACTTCGGTTTTAAAAACTTGTTTTTTTTCATTTTTTAGCATACTACTAACAAACATACTACATATTAAAATGACAAAAATTAAAATGACAGTTACAATTAGTGATTCAACAACACTAAAACCACGCTTATTTTTCATAACTCATACTCCTACACTATTAGTTTCAGGCAAAGTACTACCACCATCAATAACAATGGTTTGCCCGGTTATATAACTACATTCATCACTTGCTAAAAATAAAACTAAATTTCCTAATTCTTCAATAGTTCCAAGTCTTTTTAGGGGAATACCTAGACGAATACTTTCAATTACTTTTTCAGGATTTTTTTTATCAGTTTCTTTAGCAATGCCTTCAACCATTGGAGTCATTATATATCCTGGTAAAATGGCATTTACTAAGATATTATTATCAACTAATTCCATTGCTAAAGCTTTGGTAAAACCAATAAGAGCAGCTTTTGTTGTGGCATAAGCAACTTCTCCAACATCGGCAACCATTGGTCCTGTAACACTTGATAAATTAATAATTCTTCCAGCTTTACTCTTTTTTATATATGGTAAAAAAGCTTTAGTAACATTCCATGTTCCTTTAATATTAATATCAAAATGAAAATCTCTTATTTCATCACTCATTTTAGCAAAAGTCTCTAATTTAGCAACCCCAGCATTATTAACTAAAATATCAATTTTCTTTTGCTCGCTCATAATGTCTTTAACTATTTCATCTAACATCTTCTTATCTCTAATATCAACAATATAACCACTTACATTAGAATAATCTTTTTTTAATTCTTTAATAGTTTTCTTTAATTCTTCACTATAATCTAAAATATAAACTCTAGCATTAGCTTTTAATAAAGCTTTAACTATACCTAAACCATTTCCCATTGCTCCACCAGTAACAACCGCAACTTTATTTGTTAAATCCATAACTTTCCTCCTTAGTTTATAAACATTATACAATGAAAAAAAGGAATTTAAAAGTTACAAATTATTATTCTTATTATATTCTTTTAACTTTTCTAATTCCTTTTTTTCAATACTCATATTTTTAATATCTTTTAAGATAACATCATCAACAAATAAAGAATGATTTTGACATTTAATATTAATTCCAATATTATTTTTAAATAAGGTCTTTACTAATATTTCTTCACCATCATCTAAATAAATAATATCTTTTTCATTTTCTTTAATGATTTTCATTTTAATCTTCCCTTTCAATCGTGGCAAATAATTCATCATCAAAAAAATCTTTTAAATCAATATTTAATCCTTCACATATTCGGATAATAGTAAGTAATTTAGGATTTCTTGATTTACCATTAACTAAATTTTGTACTGTACTTTGCGTTAAACAACAAATACTCGCCAATCTATTTGGCGTGATATCTTTTTCAGCACATATTTTTAATATTTTTTTAGATACAGCACTTGATAGTCTCACTTTTACCACCTTATAAAAAGTATATCAATTAAGTCTTAAAACTTATTAACCACACAAGGTTAAAATAAAAGAAAAATGACAAAATTGTGATATTTTTTATTCCTTTCTATAGATTTTATAAGGATTTTATCAAATATTTTTGGTAAAAATTGTCAGTTCTTGTCAGGAATATCAAAAAAATTTAAACTGCATTTATTATATTTAAAATAATTATGTTTAAAATTTAGTTTTGTGGGTTGAAATAATAAACTATTTTAGATATAATTTTGTTAGATAATTGTAATTGAAAGGAGGAGAAAAATTAAAAGTCATGATTAGTCCATCAAAAATGGGTATTGACACTTACAACAATTTGTTATATTATTAATTTGTAAGTGATCTTCGGTATCCCGTGTGGACCGAAGACTTTTTTGTTATCATGAAGGAATTTAAAACAGTAAAAGAGCAAATAGATTTATTAAAATCACGAAATATTTTATTTAATGATGAAACTAAAGCAGAAAAAATACTATTAAATAATAATTATTATAATATTATAAATGGTTATAAAGATTTATTTTTAGATAGTTCTAATAAAGACAACTATAAATTAGGCACAACTTTTGAAGAAATATATGCTTTATATGAATTTGATAGACAGCTAAGAAATATTTTCTTAGAATATATTTTAAAAATAGAAAATTCATTAAGATTACTAATAGCTTATTATTTTTCATATGAATATGGCAATGACAACTATTTAAAATTAGAAAACTTTGAAACATTTGAAAATACAAATGTTACTTTTGAAAAAAAGATGCAAAATATAAAATTTATTCAAAGTTTAATTGGTAATATAAATAAAAATATTGCTAAAAATATCGACAATAAATATATTAACCACTATATTGTAAATTATGGTTTTATTCCTATGTGGGTTTTAGTTAATATTTTATCTTTTGGTGAAATATGTAATTTTTATAGATTAATGAAACAACGGGAAAGAACTAAAATTGCAATTGAATTTAATATTAATGAAAATGATTTATATAGTTTACTAAACATTTTAAATAAAACTAGAAATTTATGTGCCCATGATGAAAGATTATATAATTATGAATATCCCACATTTACTAGTATAAATGATACAAAATATCATCAACTATTAAATATTTCTAAAACAAATGCAAGATACAATATGGGCAAAAATGATTTATTCGCCGTAATAATTTCATTAAAATTACTACTTCCAAAAGATGATTACAACAAATTCCATAGTAAATTATTTAGTAGAATAATGAGTATTCAATCAAAATTGCATACCATTAAATTAAACGACGTTTTAAATTCAATGAAATTTCCTTCTAATTGGCACGACATTATAAAAATGTCCTAAGTCCACACGGGATACTTAGGATCATTAAATATTATGTAATATTCTTGTAAAAAATACACTTCACATTGAATTTAATTTTTTATTCATGACGGGAGATGGTAGCCCCAGCCTAGCTTCGGCGACCTAATAAATAGGTTAAACGCAAAGTGGATAGCCCATTAAGCCTAAAACGCAATTTAGGCGCTACTATGTTAATATTGTAATATATAAATACAGGAGCAAAAATGCTTAGACAGTATCATGACTAAATGGTATGATACCATGACAGGTGCCATGAGGCATTCTTCAAAAGGTTAAATGTTGATTAACCTTTTTTATTTATAGAAATTTTCTACTTTCTATTAGAAGTAAAGTAAGTTATAAAATTTATATTCTCAGGCAAAAATATTTGTTAGTTGTTTGTTAGTTGTAGTTCAAAATATAATAAAAACTTTCAAGTATTTTTCAATTATAATATTAAAATTGAAGCACTTAAAAAGCCCCGTATTATGGGGGCTTAATAAACATAAATGGTGGCTCGCTCGGGATTCGAACCCGAGACCCTTTGATTAAAAGTCAAATGCTCTACCGACTGAGCTAGCGAACCGAAAAATATAAAATGGCTGCCTCGGCTGGGTTCGAACCAGCGGAATGCAGGAGTCAAAGTCCTGTGCCTTACCACTTGGCTACGAGGCAATATTTTAAAAAATGGTGGAGGGACATGGATTTGAACCATGGAACCCGAAGGAACAGATTTACAGTCTGCCGCGTTTGACCACTTCGCTATCCCTCCAAGATGGTGCCGACAGAGGGAGTCGAACCCCCAACCTACTGATTCATACTACTATAGTTTTCACTACCATTATTAATGTTTGTAGTCTGGACTTTCTCTTAACCATATCATTTTGACTTAGGTTCATCGTATAAAGTCTCTACACTCGGTATTAACCTAGCTCGGGATTAACATATAAATATACTTAGTCTTCCCCGAATTAGCGATGTCCACCTTAAATGTTTCCAAATAAGGGTGCAAGATAGTTCAAAAGATTTAATCTCTATCCCACAAGTCAGTTGCGCTGCCAGTTACGCTATGTCGGCAAAAAAAATAAATGGTGGGCGTTTACGGACTCGAACCGCAGACCCTCTGCTTGTAAGGCAGATGCTCTAACCAACTGAGCTAAACGCCCATGTCTTTTTGACACTATCAATAATATCAAACCATTTTGATAATGTCAATTATTTTTAGTATATTTTATGCAAAAAATTCTTCATACCACACTAAAAAACAATATATATTATATATTTTTCGACCATTATTTTCGATACCTTTATAATGGTTATCTAATAACTGATTTATATAACAAGTATCAAAAAACTCTTTAACATAATTTTTGGAAAAAGCATCTTTAACGATATTATAATATTTATCGATTCTAAGCCATTTAGAAAAAGGTACAGGAAAACCACATTTTCTTCTTTTAGCCCAAGATTTTGGTAAATTATCTAAAGCTATATCTCTAAAAATATATTTTGTTGTTTTATTTTTAATTAAATATTTATTAGGAATTGTTTTAGTAAGATTAAATAAATTTATATCTAATAAAGGCGTTCTTAATTCTACACTATTAGCCATACTCATTTTATCAGCTTTAAGTAAAATATCTTTAGGAAGCCAAAAATAATAATCTAAAAATCTTTTTTTAGTTAATTCACTTTCATTTTTAACTAAATTATAATAAGGTTTTAAAATGCTACTAATACTCTCTTCACTTTTAAGTTCATCAGCTAATATTTTATTAGCTTCATCATTTTCTAAGAAACTCCCATGGCCAATATATCTTTCTTCAAAAGGTAGTCCATACTTTATTAAAGTATTACGGCCCATAAAATGGGGTAATTTTTGACAAATTTTTCTTATTTTACTTCTAAACCATAAAGGAAACTTTAAATAAATTCTTAATAATAAAGGATCATAATATTCATTATATCCCCCAAATAATTCATCAGCACCTTCCCCACTTAAAACAACTTTAACATCCTTACTTGCAAGATTCGATAAAAAATAAAGAGGAACTGTTGATAAATTAGCATGAGGTTCATCAGTATAATACATAATAGTTGAAAGACTATTAAAAAAATCATCCGCACTTATACTAATACTTTTATTTTTTAAGCCTAATTCTTCACTTAAGCTTTTAGCATAACTAGTTTCATCAAAACCTTCATAACTAAATCCAACCGAAAAAGTTTTACTTGGTTTAGCTAGGCTTACTACGTAAGAGGAATCTACCCCACCCGATAAATAAGATGCTACTTCTACATCACTAGTTGTTAAATGATAATTAACAGATGAAGCTAATTCTTTTTGTAATTCTTTTTTTAATTTTTGATAATTTTGATTTTTCTTTACAAAGTTAAATTCATGATATGGATAAATATCTAATTTATTATTTTTATATATAAAGTAATGTCCGGGATTTAAACGATAAACATTTTTAAAAAAAGTTTCATCTTTAGCTGAATATTGAAACATTAAATACATTTTTAAAGCATCTTTATTAATTTCTTTTTTAAATTTAGGATGTTCTAACATTGCTTTTATTTCTGAAGCAAAACAAAAAAAGTTATCATCTTGATAATAATATAATGGTTTCATTCCAAAATGATCTCTTGCCCCAAAAAGCATTTCTTTTTTTATATCATAAATAACAAAAGCAAACATACCTCTTAATTTATTACAAATTTCTTCTTTATATTTATCATAACCATATAATAATACTTCTGTATCCGTTTTAGTTTTAAAAACATAACCATCACTTTCTAATTCAAACCTTAATTCTTGATAATTATATATTTCGCCATTAAATACTAAAATTAAATTATGATCATTACTAATCATTGGTTGTTCGCCGTTTTCTAAATCAATAATGGCGAGTCTTTTATGACCTAAAGCAACATTTGAATCACAAAAATAACCTTCACCATTTGGTCCTCGATGTTCAATTTTTAAAGCCATTTTTCTTATTATTTCTTCTTTTTTCTTAATTCTCGTCTTATCCCAAAAACCAACTATTCCACACATAAAAATCTACCCTTCCCTATTTTAAGATGTCCAATAAGCATTTTTAAAATCTTTTCTATAATGCCATAATCTTTTCTTCATTAATAAAAACCTTTTTAAATTAGTATCTAAATTACATTCCATTGGACTAACTCTTTTTTTCCACATCGATAAAGCTTTCTTTTTAAAATCCCCATTCTTAATATATTTTTTAACAATACTTTTAGGTACAAAAGAAAGTAATACTTCATTATTTAAATCTAATAATGGTAATTCTTTTTGCTCTATTAAATCATTAGCCATTACTAAAATTAAATTAGCCCCTAATTTAGAAATATAATAACTACTTCTTCCTTGTCTAGCATTGATTTCCAAAACCCTAAAAGTATTGCTTTTCTTATCATACTTCATATCAATTTCAGCAAACCCCACATAATCAATTTTTTCCATAAAATTAATAATTGTTTCTTTCATTTCTTTAATTGGGGCATTAGGATGTGTTGAATAACCATTAATTAAAGTTGCCGCATTACCAACCATACTTAAAGTATGTTCTTGAAGACCTATCTGTGCAAAACTAATAACTTTAACTTTATGATTAGAATCAACATAAACAACACTATCATAAAGATAAGAATCATCACCCGGAATATATTCTTGTAAAATTATCTTATCGTGATATCCAGCATCCTTTATTTTCTTAATAACTTTTTTTAGTTCATCTAAAGAATTAATTTTATATATTTTATGTTTATCATTAAAATTTAAATGATTATAACTTATTACATTAGCTGGTTTTAATATTAAAGGATAATCTAGGATTGGTAATAATTCATCATCAAGATTATAAAAATAAGTTTCTGGAAAATGTAAGTTTTCATTTTGATAAGTTTTATAAAATAATTCTTTATTAATAAGCGTTTCTAAAACTTCTAAATTTTGTTTAGGAAAAATTAAATTAGGTAATAATTTATCATTATTTTTAGCTATTAATTTGGAATATGTTTCATTAGTACTTACTAGTAATATCTTTTTAGTTATATAACTTTTCGCGTAGTTATTAACAGTTTTAATAAAAATATCTTCTTGCCATAAATTAGGATTATATTCAACAGTTAAAATATTAGAATATTTAGTAAAAGCTAATCTTTCTTTACCAATTAAATGAGCTTTTTTATTGGTAGCTTCATAATAGCATCTAGCCATATAATATGCATTTGCATCACTTCCTAAAATAAGTATTTTAAAATCCATTTTAATCACCTTTACTTTCATATATTCTTGGTACTCGATTACTAATTTGATTAAACAAATGATAGGCATTAATATTTAGGTTTTTTAAAACTTCAAAAATACTTCTATTCTCCCCAAAAATTTCAACTTTACTTCCTACCTCATATTTATTTTGTGAAAAAACTAATAACATATCCATACAATCGGCAATAATTAAACATTTTTGTTTATTAATTAAGACATATTTAAAATTCTTATCAACACCATCTGCATAACCAATACAAATGGTATAAATGTAACCAGTTTCATTAACAATATTAGCTCCATAACCAACAAATTCCCCTTTTTTAATTTTTCTTCTACTCATAACTGAAGAATAAAGGGCAAAAGAAGGTTTTACATTTAAATTATTTTCTAAAGTAGTTTTACTTAAATGATATTTTTTTTGAATTCTTTTAATCTTTAATAATTGATATTTACTATTAATCTTTCGACTTTGATTAAAACCATACATTACAATTCCTAAACGAATGCCATTACAAAAATTTAATTTCTCATGACTTACTAAAGTTAGACTACGACCTAAATGAACAATGGGAATATCTTCTAAATAAATATTTTTAGTAATTTCTAAGAAACGTTTAACTTGATAATCGTAATAAATATCTTGAACTCCTGAAGTTGCAAAATGCGAATAGATACCCTCTAAATATAAATTTTTGCTTTCTTTAATTAACATATACGCTTTAGTTAACTCTTCTTCTTTAAAAAAGCCTAAACGATGCATTCCACTATCAACGGCAAAATGAATAGTTATTAAATCATTAACATCTTGATTAACTAATTTTTTTAAATAACTTAAACTTTCTACTGTAATTGTTATTTTATTTTTAATAATTAAATCAAGATAATCTAGGGAAATTACTTCTAAACATAGTATGGGAATATTTTTATTTATTTTTCTAACTAATATTGCTTCATCTAAAGAAGATACTGCTAAATAATTTATTCCTCCTTTAATTAAATCATTAACAATTTTAATGCCATGATGATATGCATCATTTTTAACAACCCCAATATAATATTCATAACTGGGATAATTTTTTTTAATTTCTTTAATATTTTCTTTTAAAATATCTTTATTTATAACAGCATAAGTAGGTCTATACATATAAAATTACCTCTTTTCTTTGGCATTATAACAAAAGAAAAATAATAATTTATTAATCTCGACAAAACCTGTCAAAATAACCAAACTAAAAGAGTTATAATGAGGCTATGAAAGAAGATATTATTATTAACAATTACTATTTAGATGAAGAACAAAAAAAGCCAATTTTAGAAAATCCTAAATATTCTTTAATTGTGGCTGGTGCTGGTTCTGGTAAAACTCTAACTTTAGTTGGGAAATTAAAATATATGTTAGGAAATAATTTAATTAAACCTTATGAAGTATGTCCTATTTCATTTACTAATGAAGCAGTTTTAAATATGCATAATAATATTTTAAAAAATTGTCATGTTAATATTCCAACCTATACTTTTCATAAATTAGCTTTAAAAATTATAAATGATTTAGATTTTATGATAGCTGATGACAATTTAAAAGATATAGTTATTGACAATTTTTTTAATAACAATTTTAAAGAAAATGAACATACTAAAAAGAGTGTATACTCCATTTTAAAAATATATGGTCCGTTTAAAAACTTCCAATACCAAAAGAAAAATTTAAAACCTTTAAAAAAAGTTATAAAACAATTTTTAGATTTATATTCTAGTAATACTTTTTCTAAAGAAGATTGGTTAAATTTTTTTAAAGTTAGTAAAAAACATCATTTATTAATTATTTTATATGCTATACATAATTTATATGAAAAAGAAAAAAGTCAAAAAGACTTAATTGATTTTGATGATATGATAAGATTAGCTATTAAAGAATTAAAAAAACAAAAAACTAAGCTACCCTATAAATTAATATTAATTGATGAGTTTCAAGATACTTCTTTATTAAGATTTAATCTAATTAGAGAATTAGTTAAATTAAATGATGCTAGTTTATGTGTATGTGGAGATGATTATCAATCAATATATCATTTTTCTGGAAGTGATGTTAACCTCTTTTTAAATTTTAAAAATTATTATCCTCAAGCTAAGATTTATAAATTAGAAACAACTTATCGTAACAGTCAAGAATTAGTTAATGTTGCTGGTAATTTTATTTTAAAAAATCCTAATCAAATTGATAAACATTTAAAAAGTAAAAGTCATTTAACTAATCCTATTTATGTAGTCTATGAAAAAAATTATCAAGAAACTTTAAATAAGATAATCAATTTAATTCCTAAAGAAGATAATATTTTTATATTAGGAAGAACTCATTATGATTTAAAAAAATATACTAATAAAGATTATAAAGAAGGAAGAATAAAGTTTTATACAATTCATGCTTCTAAAGGATTAGAATGTGATCATGTTATTATTTTAAATATGATTGATGGCATTTATGGTTTTCCAAGTAAGCAAAAAGATGATGTTGTCCTCTCTTTAGTAAAAAAAGATTTTACTTACCCTTTTGAAGAAGAACGAAGATTATTTTATACAGCTTTAACAAGAGCTAAAAAAGATGTTTATTTAATTACCAATAAATATAATCCTTCACTTTTTATTAAAGAAATTATAAAAGAAAAAGAAGTAAAAATCTTAAAAGTATAACTAGGTATATTTTGGCTAAACTAAAAATAAAGTTTATTAGGAGGGATTATGAAGAAGTTTATTAAAGCCATTTTAGTACCAGTAATTATTGGGGGAATTGTTGGTCTCTTAATTGGACCTAACATTGATTATAATTCTTTAATTAAACCTGCTTTTTCTCCACCTAGTATTTTATTTCCAATTGTTTGGACAATTCTTTATATATTAATTGGTATATCTTATGGCATTTTAGATAATGATAACTTAATTACTAGAAAAATAAAAAATATCTATTATATTCAATTAACTTTTAATGCTTTATGGTCAATTATCTTTTTCATTTTAAAATGGCGATTAATATCAATAATTTGGATTATTATTTTAGATATTTTAGTTATTATAATGATAATTAAAATGTTTAAGCAAAAGAAAATTGCTGGTTATTTACAAATACCATACTTAATCTGGATATTATTTGCAACTTATTTAAATCTATTCATTTATATTCTAAATTAAAAAACCTTCATAAAAAGGTTTTTTTACAATTATTCTCTCACAATTAGATAAGTGATGATTCTCTCATTACTTTTGCAATCAATTTATTTTTTATTTCAGTCATTAGCCAGTAAGTGCCCTCATAAGGACGCGACCCTTATTCTTCACTTACCTTTTACCACTAAAGAAGGCTTGCACTTCCAAATTTCACACGCATAGGTTTTTCATTTACAATATTTTAACAGTATCAGTTTTAACTCCACTTTTATCCTGCAGCTTTGTGCTACTTTTACCAGTTTCTAATCTTATAACGTATTACTACGCTCAACTGCAAATGGCTTAGTCGCCTTTTAACAAACTCTCTAGATTGCGAACTCTAGTAAGTTTGTTAATTATTCTTTTTGTTTTCTACCAAAAAAGTTTATGATGACCACGATTAGTTCTGTACCTTATAAACCAATTCACAAAAGCACTTTTCTCTCTTTCCTATCTTTGATAGTCCCATAAAATTATTACTAATTATTACAACTCAATCCCTAATAGATTCGCACCTACTAGTAATAAGCATAAGAGAAATCCATACTTAGTTGCTTCCTAAGTTTTTCATATGGTTCAATTATCTAATTGTCAAAGAACAATTTATATTATCATAATAAACCACATAGAATATTTTGTCAATAGTTTTCTGAAAAAAATTTAATTTTACTTTAATAAAAATACATGATAGAATGTTATTAGAGTAGGTGAATAAAAAATGAACAATAAAGGATATGCAATTAAAGAATTAATAATTTTATTAGCTATTATTGCGGTTGGATTTGGGGTAGCTATAACAAGAATTAGTTTTGCTTATCAAGATATAAATAACGAAGAAGAAACATTAGCAGAAGAAAAAAATACTTTAAAGATAGCTACGGAAGCTTATATTAAAACTCATGAAAAAGATTTAAAAAAAGATAGTGAAAATTTCTTATATGGTAAAGATCTAGCCGATGATGGTTATCTTATTTTAACAGAAGACTTTGATTATAAAGATACTAAAATAAAAGTAACATATGACAATACATTAAAAAAATATAACATTGATATTTTAGATGAATAAAACTCCCCTAAGGAGTTTTTTATTTAGAGATTTCACATCTTTTTGCATCTATTTTAAAATATTAATATTTTTTATATATAAAAACCCAAACCATAATAGTTTGAGTTAAAATTCAACTTGGTGCCTAAGGCCGGACTTGAACCGGCACGGGCTTTAACACCCGCAGGATTTTAAGTCCTGTGCGTCTACCTATTCCGCCACTT
>CANRMU010000006.1 GCA_947631895.1 uncultured Bacilli bacterium
ATAGTGGTTGTTAAAAAGGGAATGGTTAGAAGAGCAAAACTTAACTTCATTAAGAATATGCGTAAAGAATATAAGGTTAAAGAAAGAAATTAAAACTAATTTCTTTTTTTTACGACAAAAGATTAGTTTATTTGTCATTTACAAGTTATCTTAATTAAGCATATAATAGCAAGGCGAAGGAGGTAAGTTATGCATTATAAAAGAAAAGAATATATGTACTATGATTTTTTAGAACATGCTTTTAATATTAAATATTTATTAAATGAATATGAAATTATTAATAATCATTTAATTATTAAATTATCTTTTAAAGAATTTTTGAATTATTATGAAAATGTTTTAAATGTTTTATTAACTGATGATGTAATAGTAGATTTTTTAAATTATGATAATTTATTAAATAAATTATTATATTATTCATTATATTCTATTAGTAAAGAAGAAGATGATTATTATATTTATCTTGAACAATATGAACCATATCATTTTATTGATAAAAACAAATTAACTCTAAAAGAACAATTAGCGTTCTATAATTTAGATGCTGAGAAATGCTTAGACTATAAAAATTTAACTAGAAAAAGAGTAGGATAAAATTATTTGACAAATAATTAAAAAAAGATTATAATATGCAACTTAGAAACGGGGGTTTTACTATGTCAAATGAAGATAAAGTATTAAGTACTATTAGTAATCAAAATATTTTAAAAATTATTTCTGATCGTTATGGTTTTAGTGATTTATTTAATATTTTAGGATCATTTACTAAAACAATTATATATGCTATGGCAACTGGTATTATAACGGCTGGTATGAAATGGAGTTTTGAAGATATTGCTTTAATTTGTGATTTAAAAATTGAAGATGTTAAAGAACAATATTTTGAAGCTGAAATGATTATGAATAATTGTTGGTATCAAGCCAAATATTTTGGGTTTGAAGCTAATTTAGCAAGATAGACTTGCTATTTTTTTGATGAATAGATATAATTTTGTTAAAGTAAAAGGAGTAGTTATGAAATTAAGAGAAGATATTGTAAAAGAACCTAAAGGATTAGTATATGATTATTTTTATAGATCTTTAGTATATGAAACAAAAGATTATGATAATATTTCTAGAAAACAAATGGTTGAAGAAATTATTAAAGAGTATAGTAATAGTCATTATTTATTTAATATTTGTACTGAAAGAGAATTAAAATTTTTAAAACGTTTACAAAATCACGAATATCAAGAAGAAGATTATCTTAAATATGAATGGGAAATTAAAGAGTTAAATAATAAATTAATATTATGTGGTACCGAAATATATGAAGAACAAATTGCTAATGTTAATGATGCTTTAGAAGAGTTTAAAAAAAATAATAAAGATATTGATGAATTTGTGATGTTTGTTATTGGAATGGTTAAGTTAAATGTTAATATGCTTAGTGATGTCTTAATTTCTTGTTTAAAAAGTATTTTTAAATTATCTGATGAAGCTATTAATGCTTATTTAGGGCATCCTTTAATTCATTTTTATTGTGGTTTTTATGATCAATATATAGAATCTATAGATAAAGAAGTTGAAATGATTTATTATCGTAATTATGAAGATTTTATAGATATTATTGACGATTTAAGAAAAGAATTTGGAATAGGTGGAAGCCTAAAAATTTATATGCAAGATTACTATGATATGTTTTATTATGGTTTTCCAACTAGTAAGCCAACGGTAAAAAAGATGTATGATGAAATTAAAAAACTACCTAGTCATTTAATTATATTTAAAAGTATAGAATTAGCAAGAATATTTAATGATGAAGAATCTGTTTATAAAGAAAAATTAAATGAAAAACAAATAGAACTTGTTCATGAAGCATTACTTGATATTCCTTGTCCATTTATGAATGGTTTTTCGCCTAGAGAATATCAAAAAGAAAAAGAAAATGAACAAATCTTATCCGAGAAATTTACCGTTATTCCTCAAAATAATGCGAAATTATGTAAAAGTGCTGCGGATGAGTATTATAAATTATATTTTGCCTTATTAGATTATATCAATAAAAAAGAAAATATTTGTCCTTCTTTAAAGAGAATTTATAAACAAGAAGAATTAAATGTTCATGATTTATTTCCAATAGATGATTATTTATGGGAACATAAAGATACAATAATAGATGAATTTATTGAAATTAATCCTAATAAATTAAATCATGAAGAATTAGAAATAATTAATAATTTTAAAAAATCAGTAACAGGAACATTCTTAGTTGTTGGTTTTGAAAGAGAATATACGATGTTTTTACAAGATGGTAAAATCTATATGGTTAAAGGTATTCGGGATAATATTGAAAATATTCTTTTATCTAGAAATTTTCCAATTATAGTTAATACGACATTATTAATGTTTAAAGGTAATATTATTTATAATAGTTTCTTTAAACAAACTACTGTTGGTTTTGGTAATGATATTAAAGAATCTGCTTTAAATGAAATGAATAAATCCTTAAAGTATTATCATATAATTTGACTTTTAAGCATCTTTTTGTTAGAATATCCTCCTAAGTTGGGGGATTTTTGTTATTTAACTTCATATGACCCGATTTGAAAAGAGGGATTAAGATGAAAGTAATTAGATTATCTAAAAAAGCTTTTAATAATTTAGAACTTTTAGATATACCTAGAGAAATATTAAATACGGAAGGAAAAGTTTATAATTTTTCTTATCGTAATGATCCAAAAGTTTTTAAACAATTATATCATCAACAAGGTTTGATTTTTGCAAGTAAATTATATACTTTAGAAATGCTTGATATTAATCGTGAATATTTACCAGAAAATTTTTATATACCAGATTATTTAGTAACTGTAGCTGATACAATAGAAGGTTTTACAGTTCCTTATATTGAAGGTATTAATTTAGCGGTTATTTTAAAATCTAAAATGGATTGTAAAGAACAAATCTATTATTTAAAAAAAGTAGGGGAGATATTAGAACAAATGAATAATATTAGAACTTATACTCCTTTAACTGATTTTTACTTAAATGATTTACATGAAGGTAATTTTATTGTTAACCCTAAAAAAAGAGAAATAAATGTTGTTGATTTAGATAGTAGTAAAATAGGTGATAATATGGTTTTTGCCTCTCATTATTTAACACCTTTTTCTCTTTTAAATAGTGTTAAAAATAAATATCAAATTATAAGTGAAGAAAAAAATAATTATCATATTGGATATATTTTTCCTGATGAAAATACTGATTTATATTGTTATTCTATGATGATTTTAAAATATTTATATGGAAGCAATGTTAATAATTTAAAATTAGAAGAATTTTATGAATATTTAAATTATTTAGAATCTATTGGAATTAATCATGAATTAATAAATATTTTTGAAAAGTTATTAGTAAATGCTAATAATGAAAATCCTGTTGATTATTTAAATAGTTTAAATGAAAAACAAATTTATCGTTCAAGAAAAATAGTTTTTGATAAATGCAAATAAAAACATCTTTAATTAGATGTTTTTATAATAACAAAATCATTATTTTTAAGTTCAATATTAAAAGTACTATTTATTTTTAAATCTTCATTTATTAATTCATGAGCAAGTAAATTTTCAATATGACTAGTTACATATCTTTTTATAGGTCTAGCACCAAAATTAGGATTATAAGCTTCTTCAATAATTTTATTTTTAGCATCTTCACTTAAATTAATTTTAAGATGATAATTTTTTAAACGATTTTCGATTTCTTTAATTATTTTATCGACAATATCACCTACAACTTCTTTAGGTAAAGAATTAAAAATAATAATTTCATCAATTCGATTGATTAGTTCTGGTCGAAAGGCATTTTTTAAAGCATCCATTACTAACTCATGAGCATTTTCTTCATTATCTAAGATATATTCACTACCTAAATTACTAGTCATAATAATAATGGTATTTTTAAAATCAACTGTTCTTCCTTGACTATCTGTAAGACGTCCATCATCTAAAATTTGAAGTAAAATATTAAAAACATCTTTATGAGCTTTTTCAATTTCATCAAATAAAACAATACTATAAGGGTTACGTCTAACAGCTTCGGTTAATACACCACCTTCATCATATCCTACATATCCAGGAGGAGC
This sequence comes from uncultured Bacilli bacterium, assembly GCA_947631895.1. Lineage (GTDB taxonomy): Bacteria > Bacillota_I > Bacilli_A > RF39 > UBA660 > Ventrenecus. The sequence continues at coordinate 4,124 of CANRMU010000006.1, forward strand.
TCCTATTAAACGGGAAACATTAAAAGCTTCCATATATTCTGAACAATCAATTCTAATCATATGACGTTCATCATCAAATAATTCATATGCTAGTGATTTAGCAACTTCAGTTTTACCAACGCCAGTAGGTCCAAGAAAGATAAAGGAACCAATTGGTTTATTAGGATCTTTAATTCCACTTCTGGCTCTTATAATAGCATCGCTTACTAATTTTAAAGCATTATCTTGACCCATAACTCTCATCTTTAAGTTATTAAATAAACCAAGTAATTTATCTTTTTCCCCACTAACTAATTTACTAATGGGAATGTTTGTCCAACGAGATATAATCATGGCAATTTTTTCATCATCAACAACATCAGATAACATGCCATCTTTAATTTCTTCTTGTAAGGTTTTTAATTCATTTTCTAGTTTTGGAATAACTCCGTGTTGTAGTCTTGCAACCGTTTCTAAATCATAATTACTTTTAGCTTGTTCTAATTTAAAACGAGCTTGTTCTAATTCTTCTTTTTTCTTATTAATATCTTGTTTATTTTTTTGTTCATTTTCCCATTTATTTCTTAATTCATGTTCTTCGGTTTTTAATTTTTCTAAAGATTCATTAATTTCTTCTAAACGTTTTTTATTTAATTCATCTTTTTCTTTTTTAATTGCTTCTTTTTCAATTTCTAAACTCATTATTTTTCTTTTTAAATTATCTAGGGAAGAGGGTTCACTATCAAGTTGCATCTTAATAGTTGCGCAAGCTTCATCAACTAAATCAATAGCTTTATCTGGTAAATATCTATCTGTTATATAACGATCAGATAAAGTTGCCGCGGCAATTAAAGCATTATCTTTAATTGAAACACCATGATAAATTTCAAAACGTTCTTTTAAACCTCTTAGAATAGTTATTGTATCTTCTACAGTAGGTTCACTAACTAAAACTTTTTGAAAACGTCTTTCTAAAGCTCCGTCTTTTTCAATATATTTACGATATTCATTTAAAGTCGTAGCCCCAATAACATGAATTTCCCCTCTAGCAAGCATTGGTTTTAACATATTACTTACATCCATTGCCCCTTCAGCGCCAGTCCCAACTATCATATGAATTTCATCAATAAACATAATAATTTTTCCATCACTATTTTTAATTTCTTTTAAAACAGCTTTTAATCTTTCTTCTAGTTCTCCCCTGTATTTAGCGCCCGCCACTAAAGAACCTAAATCAAGCTCCCATACCGTTTTATCTTTTAAACTATTAGGAACATCTTTTTTAATAATTCTTTGAGCTAGCCCTTCTACTATAGCCGTTTTACCAACGCCAGGTTCTCCTATTAAAACCGGATTATTTTTACTTTTTCTTGATAAAATTCTAATAACATTTCTAACTTCTTCATCACGTCCAATAATAGGATCTACTTTATTATCAGAAACATTCTTAGTAATATCTCGACCATATTTTTCTAAAACATTTTCTAAATCATTATTTTGTTCATACATAAAACATGCCTCCTTTAAAATCAAGTAGATTATATAATATAAATTAGCACTTGTCAATAGAGAGTGCTAATTTAGTATAAAATATCTAATTTTATGACAATATAATTATAATGGTGAATAAAATGAAAAAAATCTATAATATCAAAACCTTTTTAACCCTTTTAATTACCTTTATTTTAATTAGTTATTTAGCTTTCTGGTTTATAGATAATTATCAAATTCAAAATATTTATAGGCACTTAAATAAGCCAACTTTTAAGGAAAGTAATAAAACTTTATATAATCCCCCAACAGATGGAAATGATACCACTTTTAATTTTCTTAATTATCCGTTTTTAACAGTTAATTTAAGTGATTATAAAAAAGAAAACAGTGATACGGTAGCCTATTTAAAAGTAGGGGGAACTTTAATTAGTTATCCAGTTGTTCAAACGATTAATAATGAATTTTATTTAGATCATGATTTTAATAAAAATTATAATAAAGCTGGAGCCATATTTAGTGATTATCGTAATAAATTAAATGATTTAAATAAAAATTCAATTATTTATGGACATCGAAGATTAGATAATCAAATGTTTACATCTCTAAATCAATTATTAGATAGGACTTGGTTTAATGATGATGATCATCATTTAATTTATTTAACAACTGATTATAATAAAATGCTTTTTCAAATTTTTAGTGTATATACTATACCAACTGAAAACGTATATATTAAAACTCATTTTATTAATGATGAATTTGCCTCTTTTATAGTAGAAATGAAAAACAGAAGTATTGTTAATTTTAATACTTCAGTTAATGAAAATGATAAAATTCTTACTTTGTCAACTTGTTTAGATGGACTAGGAAATAATCGAATTGTTATTCATGCTAAACTAATCAAAAAAGATTAAATCCATACGCCATAAGTAATGGCAGCCATTGCAAGTAATAATCCAACAACATAAAAAGCTTTAACAATATCAGTTTCCCTCCAACCTAATTGTTCAAAATGATGGTGTAGGGGAGCCATTTTAAATACTTTACGATGGAATTTTCGAATAGCAATAATTTGAATCATACTAGATAATGTTTCCACAACAAATACGCCACCAATTAACACAAGAGATAACTCATGTCTTGTCACAATAGCAATAGTAGCCATCGCTCCACCTAGGGCAAGACTTCCTAAATCGCCCATAAATACTTTTGCTGGATAAGAATTAAATAGTAAAAATCCTAATAAAGCCCCAACTAAAACAAAGCAAAAAATAGCAACTTCTTGATAACCTTCCATCCAACCAGTATTCCAAGTAATAATTCCGAAAGCCAAAAAGGCAATTATACAAAGACCACCACATAAACCATCAAGACCATCTGTAATATTAACAGCATTACTACTACCAACTAAAACTAGTAAAATAAATAAACCAAAAGTCCAACCAAGTGGTAGGCTAATTCCTAAAGAAGTTATTACTAATTCCGGTTTCCCACCATTAACCATAAAAATATAAAAGAAGACTAGGGCAATAACCATTTGTAGTAAAAATTTTGAAGATATGCGTAGTCCCACATTATTGTTATAACGAACCTTTAACCAATCATCTATAAATCCTAATAAAGCATAACTTAAGAAAACAAAGATAACAATAATTAAATTATGACTTAAAGTTATACTACCTCTTAAATATAAAAGGACTAAAGTTATTAAAACTGGAACAATAAAAATTATTCCTCCCATAGTTGGAATTCCTTCTTTAGCTAAATGTCTTTTACCTAAAGTTTTACTTACATGTTGTCGAAAATTAATTTTCTTTAAAAATGGAATAAAAATTAAACCACAGATAATGGCAAAGATAAAACCTAACATCATCGCTAAAGCTGATTTTGCAAGTATTAACATAATACATCTCACCTCATATCTAAATTATACACTACTTTTAGTAAAAAATTAAAATAAAACCGCTAGTTGACAGTTAATAGACATTATCCAAGTAATAATTTGACAGTACCGTTTTCTTTAATATAACTATCGGCACTTGGTGATTGATAGATTACTTTATCGCCCTCACCACTATACTCAATTTGAAAACCTTTTAAAGTTTTTTTAGCATCATTCGTATTCATTCCTAAAACATTTGGTAAAACAACATATTTTTGGTCTAACCAACGATATTCTTTAGAGATACCTTCCCTACTTTCTTTAAAACCAAAAATATTAATTGCTGTTTCTAAAACATTTTTAGCGATAGGTGCTGATACCGTTCCACCATATTGAGTTATTCCAAGGGGATGGTCAATAGCGACATAAACTACAATTTCTGGGTCATCTGCTGGCATAAAACCCATAAAAGAAACAATATAATTACCACTCATATAATGGCCATTTTCAACTTTTTGGGCAGTTCCGGTTTTACCCCCAACTCGGTAATTTTCAATATAAGCATTTCTTCCGGAACCATTAGCAACTACACTTTCTAAAGCATATCTAACCATTTTAGATGATTCATCACTAATTACTTTCCGTTTTAAAATTGGTTCAAAATCTTTAATAATTGAATTAGTTTCAGGTTCTAACATTTCTTTAACTAAATAGGGTTGATATAAATTACCACCGTTAATTGCTGCCGAGACAGCTGTTACTTGTTGAATAGGGGTTACCGAAATTCCTTGCCCAAAGCTTGTTGTGGCTAGTTCTACTGGTCCCATTTTACTTGGCTTAAATAATATTCCGTTACTTTCACCATTTAAATCAATTCCAGTCTTAGTTCCAAAACCAAAATTAGTAATATAACCCATTAGTTTATCGACCCCTAATTTTTGACCTAAAGATACAAAGCCAGGGTTACAACTATTTTCAACAACATTTAAATAAGTTTGGTCCCCATGGCCGCCGCTTTTCCAACAATGAATTGTTGCACCATCAACATGAATCGAACCACCGTCATAAAAATGATCTTCAAATAAATTAACGGTTTTTTCTTCAACTGTACTAGAAAGAGTCATAATTTTGAATGTCGAACCTGGTTCATAAGTCATCCAAATAGGTAAGTTTCGATTAATAGTTTCGGTATCATATTCTTGATAATTATTTGGGTCAAAATTAGGACGTGATGCCATTGCTAATACTTCACCACTCTTAGGATTCATAGCCATAATCATGGCATGTTCTGGTGTATATTTACTAATTACATTATCAAGTTCTCTTTCAATAGCTAGTTGTAAATCTAAGTCAATTGTTAATTTAATATTTATCCCATTTTGGGGTTTTTCATAAACTTCTGATAATTCCAGGCGATTTCCTTTACCATCTGAAAAATACTTAATCGCTCCATCTTCCCCAGTTAAATAATCATTATAAGTTAATTCTAAGCCACTTAATCCTTGATTATCTATTCCAACATAACCTAAAACATGACTAAGCAGTGAACCATAAGGATAATATCTTTTACTTTCTTTAACTAAATAAACCCCATCATAATTTAAATCATTTATTTTAGAAGCAACTTCATAAGATAACTGTCTTCCCTCAGGATGAACTCTTTCAATACTAGTTTTTTTAGTAACATGTTTTAACATGTCATCATAATTAGAATTTAAAATTTCACTTAAACTTTTAGCAACAGCCTCGGCATCTTTAATTTGATTAGGAATAATTACTAAACTAGTTGTTGTTAAATTAGTTGCTAATACTTTACCATTACGATCAAGAATTAATCCACGATCAGCCCCGATAGGTAATTTTCTACTCCATAAAGACTCAGCTAAACTACTTAATTTTTCATAAGAAAAAACTTGAATATAAAAAACTTTTAAAATAATAATTACTAATAAACAAATAATAAATAAAAAGAAAACTCTAATTCTAAAATGAATTTCTTTAGAAAACATAAATAGTCACCTAATTAATTTTATGAAAAAATAATTAATTTTATTATTAACTGTCAAATAAACTAAAAATAATATCAATAAATTTTTTTTTATGATATTCTAATAACAGAAAGAAGTTGTAAGTATGGATAATAATTTAAGTGAAAATATTTATTTAGATAATAATATAAATGATAATAATAATTTTAATAATGATGAAGAACTAGTAAGGGCTTTTATAGGACCAAATTATGAAAAAATAAATAATAATATTTTTAATTTTTCCGGATTTTTCTTTTCTTATTTATATCTTTTTTATCGTAAATTATTTTTATATGGTATTTTGTTATTTTTATTTACAACTGTAATTAATGTTTTTATTAAAAATGTTTTTTCAGGAATGGTTATAAATGCTATTATAGGTTTAGTATTTAATAAAGCTTATTTATATTATGTTAAAAATAAAATATTAAAAGTTAAAAATCAAAATCCTAATTTAAATAATGAAGAATTAAAAAAAATATGTTCTATTAAAGGTGGAACAAGTATTGGTAGATTATTTTTAGGTTTTTTTGTAGAAATAGTTTTAGCAATAATTATCTTAGTTATAGCAATTATGGTTGGATTTTCAAATACTTTAGGAGGATTTTTGGGAAGTTTTATAAATTCAATTAGAAATGCTAAAAATGGGGTATATGATGGAGCAATTTTATATTCAACTAATGTTGATATAGAAAAAAAATTTTCAGTAGAAGTACCTTCAATTTTTGAAAATCATTCTAATTCTTATATGTATCATTATGATTATGATAGTAATAGAGGAGTGTTTAGAACTTGCCGACTTATGTTTGGACAAATTGATGAATTTACTAATAGTGCAGATATGATAAATCAGATGGCTAATTATTACCATGCTGATAATGTTAATGATGAAAAAATTAATAATATTAATTGGCATACTTTTAATTATACTAATGAAATGGGAACTTTTTATTACTACGCAACTAATATTAATCAAAAAACCTATTTATTTGATTATTCGATATTTAAAGATTCCGATAGTGATTGCTTATATTATAAAGATTTAATATTAGAATCAGTTCAAAGTTTAAAATAATTAAAGAAATATTAAAAGTAAAAAAAATTATATTTGAAAGAACATCTAATTAAAGTTGTTCTTTCTTTATTTATTGAAAAGTATTTTCAAACATTTGTATTTGTGGTATAATGTAATTATCTTGAAAGGTGATGAAAATGAAGTTTAATAATTTGAAAGATTTAATTTTATATCAAAGTGAAAATACTAATAAAACTATTGAAGTTTTATATGATGATGAATATTTTTGGTTAACTCAAAAAACAATGGGAGAATTGTTTAATGTTAAAGTTAATGCTATTAATTATCATTTAAAAAAATATTTTCTAGTAATGAATTAAATGAAAATTCAGCTATTCGAAAAATTCGAATAACTGCCACAGATGGTAAAAATTATAATACTAATTTTTATAGTTTAGATGCCATTATTGCAGTAGGATATCGTGTAAATTCTAAAGAAGCTACTAATTTTAGAATATGGGCAACAAATACTTTAAAAGAATATATTAAAAAGGTTTTGTTTTAAATACTGAATTATTAAAAAATGGACCTAAATTTGGGAAAGATTATTTTGACGAATTATTAGTTAAAATTAAAGAAATAAGAGCAAGCGAAAGAAGATTTTATCAAAAGATAACTGATATTTATAAAGAGTGTAGTTATGACTATGATAAAAATAGTGATATTACTAAAGAATTTTATAAAAATGTTCAAAATAAATTACATTATGCTATTACAGTAATGACTGCACCTGAAATTATAAAATCACGAGCAGATTCTAAAAAAGATTATATGGGACTTTCTACTTGGAAAAATGCTCCTGATGGAAAAATACTTGAAACAGATGTCGTAATTGCTAAAAATTATTTAACTGAAGAAGAAATTAAAGAGTTAAATAATCTTGTTTCAATGTATTTAGATTTTGCTGAACGACAGGTTAAATTAGGACATATTATTTCTATGAAAGAATGGAAAGAAAAATTAGAATTATTTTTACAATTAAATGAGTATAATATTTTAAAAGATAATGGTAAAATTTCTAGAGAAATAGCTGATAAGTTTGCCCTAGATGAATATCAAAATAATTTTTTTACCAAATATTAGCAATCATTTGTTCGTGACATTAGCGTACATTTGTGCTATATTTATGATGGTGATTAAAATGGATTTAAAAGAAAAATTAAAAATTCTTGCCGATTCAGCTAAATATGATGCTTCTTGTTCTTCATCGGGTAGTACTAGAGCAAATGGTAATGGAATAGGTAATGCTTCTTTTAGTGGAATTTGTCATTCTTTTTCTAGTGATGGCAGGTGTATTTCCCTTTTAAAAATCTTAATGACTAATTGTTGTATTTTTGATTGTAAATATTGTATTAATAGAAGAAGTAATGAAGTAAAAAGAGCAATATTTACACCGGAAGAAATTTGTGAAATAACTATTAATTTTTATAAAAGAAATTATATTGAAGGTTTATTTTTAAGTTCCGGAATAATTAAAAATCCAGATTATACGATGAATAAATTAATTGAAACAATTAGTTTATTAAGAAATAAATATCATTTTAATGGCTATATCCATGTTAAAGCAATTCCTGGTGCTAGTAATTATTTACTAAAAAAATTAGGAAGCATAGTTGACCGCATGAGTGCTAATATTGAACTACCTACAAGTGATGGACTAAAACTTTTAGCTCCTAATAAAAATCATCAAAAAGTTACCGATATCATGCAAACCATAAAAGAAAATAAAAGCAAAAATTTTGTTAATGCTGGTCAAAGTACCCAAATGATTATAGGAGCCACTAAAGAAAGTGATTACAATATTTTAAAAATGAGTAGTAATTTATATGATAATTATCATTTAAAAAGAGTTTTTTATTCAGCTTATGTTTCGGTCAATAAAGATAATTATTTACCAACTCTAAAAATTCCACCGTTAAAAAGAGAACACCGTTTATATCAAGCCGATTTTTTATTTCGGTATTATAATTTTAAAGTTGATGAATTATTAGATGAAAATAATCCTAATTTTAATATCTTATTAGATCCAAAAGTAACGTGGGCTTTAAGAAATTTAAATCTTTTTCCAATAGAAGTTAATAAAGCCAATTATTTTGAATTATTAAAAGTTCCCGGTATAGGACCTACAAGTGCTAAAAAAATAATTTCTAATCGGAGGTATTACACCTTAGAATATAATGACTTAAAAAAATTAGGAGTAGTTTTAAAAAGAGCTAAATATTTTCTTTTATGTAATGGTAAGTATTTTATGAATCAAGAATATTTTACAAAGAATTTTATTGAAACAAATCTTTTATTAGAAGATGAAGAAAGTAAAAATATCAAGAAAGTTCAATTGAGTTTATTTAATGAATAATTTTGATGTTTATTTATATGATGGTAATTTTTATAATTTATTAAATACCATTGAAGCTCTAATAAAAGAAAAAATAAAACCAAGTAAAATAGTTAATGAGAATATTTATGTGAATGATTTATTTAGTAATGTTAGAAAAAAGTCTTTAAGTAATAACGATGATTTTGCTAAAAAATTAAAAAAGATTTCTTTAAGATTTTATAATATTATTTATGATGTTTATTTATCTGATAATCAAAATAAAGAATTAATTATCTATTACTTTATTTTAAATGGTTTAAAGTATGGAGAAAAGATTTTTTATTTAAGAAAATTAAAATGTGTTAATGAAGCTTTAAATATTAGTAATTATGTTCATAGAGAAGCTCATAAATTAAAAGGGTTTGTTAGATTTAAAAAATTAGAAACTAATTTTTATCTAGCATATATCTCTCCAACTAATAATGTTATCGAATATCTATCTAATCATTTTAAGAAAAGATTATCTAATGAATCATGGATGATTTATGATTTAAAAAGAGATTTACTTAGTATTTATACTAAGAAAAAGTATATGATAATAAAAGTAAGTGATTTAGAAAAAAAAGAGTTAAAGTTCAGTAGTGATGAAAAAGAATTTGAAAATTTGTGGCTTACTTTTTATCAAACTATTGCGATTAAAGAAAGAGAAAATAAAAGATGTCAAATGAATTTTATGCCTAAGAAATATTGGCCTTATATGATAGAAATGAGTGATGAATGTGTTAAAAGTAATTAATGATGAAGAATTTAAAAATAAATTAGTTGAAAGTATTAATTTATTATGTAATCCTGTTATTAAAACTCTTGGTCCAATGGGTGAGAATGTTTTAATTTCTTGTAGTGATAAAGAACCATTTATTACTAATGATGGCGTTACGATTGCTAAAAATATCTGTAGTGAAGACAAAGTTGTTAATAGTATTTTAACAATTTTAAAAGAAGCAAGTTTAAAAACAGATGAAGAAGTAGGGGATGGTACAACAACAACTCTAGTTTTACTTAAATCATTAATCTTAAATGGTTTAGAAAAAATAAAAGAAGGAATTGAACCTTTAAAAATTAAAAAGGAATTAGATGATTATTTAAATCAAATATTAGAATTATTAACTAAAGAAAAAATAATGCCTACTAAAGAAAATTATTTAGATATAGCCTCCACTAGTGCAAATGATAATGAAGTTGGAAACTTTCTAGCTAAAATATTTTTAAAAACTAAAGATGAAAAGGCTATTAAAATTAAAGAAAGTAATAATACTAAAACTTATACTGAAAAAATAAATGGTTATTATTTTGAATCAGGTGTTGCTAGAAAAATATTCTTAATGAACCAAAATGAAATAATTTTAAGCAATTCTTATGTGCTACTTCTTGATTATTATTTAGATGATATTAATAGTTTAAATGATATTTATAATATGATGATTGAAAATAAAACTAATTTAATTATTCTTGCTGATTCTTTTAGTGAAGATGTAATTGAAACAACTATTGATTTAAATTTTAATAATGAATTTAAAATTATTTTAATTAATTCGATTGATTATGTTGAAAAGAAAAAAGAAGTTTTAGAAGATTTAGAAATTATAACGAATGCTAAAATAGTTAAATATCAAAATTTGCCAGATATTAATGATTTAGGTTTTTCCAATCAAGTTAAATGTGATTTAGATAAAACAATTGTAATGAATACTAATGCTAAGAATTTAAAAACCCATTTAAAAAAGTTAGAAAAATTAGCTTTAAGTATTAAAGAAACTTATTATTTAGAAAATTTAAAAGAAAGAATTAATAATTTAAAAAATAAGATTATTTTTATTTATGTTGGTGGTTATACTAAAACTGCGAAAAAAGAATTAATGATGCGTTATACAGATGCGTTGTGTTCCTTAAGTAGTTGTCAAAAAGGCATATTGTATGGCAGTGGGTTAACCCTTTTAAAAATTAGTGAAAAAATTTTTGATAAAATGATTAAAGAAGTTTTAGAAAGCCCAATAAGACAAATAATGAAAAATAATAATTTAGATGCCAATAAAATTATTAAAGAAATTAAAGAAAATAATTATCAAAAATTATATAATGTTAAAAATAATTGTTTAGAAAATATTTATGAAACAAAAGTATTAGATGCTTATTTAGTAGTTAGAAAAACTCTAGAGACTGCTTTTTCAATTGCCGGTATGTTACTTACAACTTCATCACTAGTTATTAATGAACAAGAAAATAAAAATATAATAGAAATTTAGTTAACTTACATAATAAATTGATATTTTGGAGGAATAATGTTATAATTTTCCTAGAAAAAGGAAATGATATTTATGAATAATTATGATAAAATCTTAGATTATACTAAAAAAAATAATGGATATATTACAACAAAAGAAGCTGAAAGTTTGGAAATTAATAGTACATTTTTAAGTAATTTAGTAAATGAAAAGAAATTAGAAAGGGTTGGAGTTGGTATTTATAAATTACCTGAATATCCAATTGATAATTTTTATATTTTATCTAAAAGTAGTAAAAATATGTGTTATTCTCATGCTACAAGTTTGTACTTACATAATATGTCTGATAGAATTCCGTTAGTTTATGATATTACCGTACCATATAATTATAGTGGTAATTTATTAGATAATGAAAATGTATCACTTAGATATGTTAAAGATGATATTTTTAAACTTGGAATGACTGATATTAAAACAATTAATAATTTGACAGTTAAATGTTATGATTTAGAAAGAACATTATGTGATATTATTAAAGATAAAAATCGGATGGATAAAGAAATTTATTCGCGAGGTTTAAAAGAATATGCTAGAAATAAGAATAAAGATATTTTTAAACTAGTTAAATATGCTAAAAAATTAGATATTGAAGATGAAGTTGTTCATTTAATGGAGGTATTGTTATAGATGAATAGTGATAAATTAAATTACATTATTAAAAAGAAATCTAAAGGGAATAATAACTTAGCACATCATTTTCATCAAATGTTTTTCTTTGAACATGTATTAATGAGATTAGAAAAAAGTAGATATAAAGATAATATCATTTTAAAAGGTGGAGTTTTACTTTCTTCTATTATTGGAGAAGATTTAAGAACCACTAAGGATATAGATGCTACTTTTAAAGAGTTTACCACTAAATGTAGAATCCATTAGAAATATTTTTGAAGAAATATTGGCTATTGATATTGAAGACAATGTTAAATTTGAAATATTTAATATTAGAGATATAAGATTAGAAGAGGAATATGGTGGTTTTAGAATAAATGTTAAAGGTACATTCGATAAAATAAAAACTAATTTTTTTATTGAAATAACTACTGGTGATATTATTACACCAAGAGAAATTCAATATAAGTATAATTCAATTTTTGAAGATAAAAAGATAAATATTATGGCATATACGATAGAAACTATAATTGCTGAAAAGTTTGAAAGTATCATTAGCAAAAACGTTACAACTACTAGAGCCAAAGATTTTTATGATTTATATATGTTAATGAATAAACATAAAAATGATATTAATAATAACAACTTGATTACAGCTATAAAAAATACTTTTAACAAAAGAAATACTGAATATAATATAGATAACTTTAAAGAGATAGTAAAAACTTTAGAAGATAGTAATGCTTTAAAGAAAGTATTTACTGATTATCAAAGCAAATTAGAGTATACTAAAGTAGTAAGTTTTGATAATACAATTAAAGCAATTAATCAAATTATTAATATTTTAGAGTCTTAAATTACAATCTTAAAAAGGTTTGCAAAAAGCTTAAGTCTAAGGTATAATACTAAACATGAAAGGACGTGCTATAAATGGCAAAAAATACAGAAAAAATTACAATTAAAATTGAAGGAGAAGAATGGCAAAAAGCTTTAGATAAAACTTTTAAAAAGAAACAAAAAGAAGTAAATATTGATGGTTTTAGAAAAGGTGCTGTACCTAAAGAAGTTTATTATGAAAAAGTAGGTATTGAATCATTATTTATGGATTCTTTAAATGATGTTGCAGAAAGTGCTTATAAAAAAGCTTTAAAAGAAGCTAAAATAAAACCAGTTATTGAACCAGATCTTGATGTTACTGCCGTTGACAAAGATAGTGCAACATTTGTAATTACTTTTATTGGTAAACCAGATATTACTTTAGGAGCTTATAAAGATTTAAAAATAAAAAAAGATAAAGTAGAAGTTACTGATGAAGAAATTGCTAATGAAATTGAAAATTTAAGAAATGAATTTGCTGAAATTAAAGTTAAAGAAGATGGTGTTGTAGAAACTGGCGATACAGCTGTTATTGATTTTAAAGGATTTGTTGATGGTAAAGAATTAGCAGGAGCAACTGGCGTTAATTATCCATTAGAAATTGGTTCAAATACTTTTATTCCAGGATTTGAAGATGCTGTTTTAGGAATGAAAGTTGATGAAACAAAAACTATTGATTTAAAATTTCCAGATAACTATACACCAGATCTAGCCGGTAAAAAAGTTAAATTTGATGTTACCGTAAGAGAAATTAAAACGAGAATTTTACCAGAAATAGATGATGATTTCTTTGAAGATTTAGGTTATGATAAAGTAACTAATGAAAAAGAATTAAAAGAAGAAGTTAAGAAAATCTTAATGGATAATAAACAACATGATAATGAAGATAAATATATTGAAGAAGTTTTAGATACAGCTTGTGATAACATGAAAGTAGAAATTGATGAAGAAATAATTCATGATGAAATTCATCGTTTAATGAGTCAATTTGAAGAACAATTAAAAATGCAAGGCTTAACAATGGATCAATATTTTGAATTTACAAAAATGACTCATGATGATTTACATAAAAATATTGAACCAGAAGCTATTAGAAGAGTAAAACGACGTTTCTTATTAGAAGAAGTTGCGGAAAAAGAAAATATTGAAGTAACTGAAGAAGAAGCTGATAAAGATGCCGAAGAAATGGCTAAAAATTACGGTATTACTAAAGATGAATTAATGAAAGCATTTGGAAGTAAAGAAGTATTAATGTATGATGCTAAAATGCGTAAAACATTAGATTTCTTAAAAAATAATTAAGTGCTGTAAAGGATAGTGTAAATACTATTCTTTTTTGATAGATAAAACTTAGTGACTTTTAAATAAATATTTGATAGAATTAATTTAAAGAAAGAGGGCTTAAGTAATGAAAAAAATACCATATGGAAAAATAGATTTTAAAAGATTAATAGAAGAAAATTGTTATTATATAGATAAAACCATGTATTTAGAAAAATTAGAAAATGTTCAAGATACATTATTTTATTTAAGACCAGGAAGATTTGGCAAAAGTTTATTTACTAGTATGATGAATTACTACTATGATCTAAATAGTAAAGATTTATTTGATAAATTATTTGATGGTTTATATATTCATAAAAAGCCAACTAAAGAAAAAAATAATTATTATATTTTAAGTTTTGATTTTTCTGGAATAAATGAAAATAAACAAGAAAAAGAATTAATGAATAGTTTTAAAAAATGTGTAATAGTAGGAATTAATAAGTTTTTGAATAATTATAATTTTAACTATGAAATAAATATTGATGAACCTGCTGATGA
>CANRMU010000007.1 GCA_947631895.1 uncultured Bacilli bacterium
TGCCATCACCCTTTGTATCTAATCTTATTCTATCACATATTTTAAAACTGTAGTAGTTTTTGGGAGTAAATCATACTGTAATATTAATGTAAATATTGAGTTAAAATTATTTTTAGTGGATTGTAAAGGTATATCTTTAGCTAGAATAATTGAATATTATAAATTATTATCTTCTTAAATGTGGCATTATATGATATAATAAATCTTGAAAAGAGGCGAGATAATGATTTATATTACAGGTGATACTCACCGAGATTTTAATAGATTAAATAGTTTAGAATGCAATGAAAATGATATGATAATAGTCTTAGGTGATGCTGGTATTAATTATTTTCTTAATGAAGAAGATAAAAAATTTAAAGAATATTTAAAAGAATTTAAATTAAAAATATTTTGTATTAGAGGTAATCATGAAGAACGTCCTGAAAATATAAGTACATATAAAGAAGTCAAAATGTTTAATGGCAAAGTATATATCGAAGAAGATTATCCAAATTTAATTTTTGCTAAAGATGGTGAAATTTATGATATTGATAATCAAAAAGTATTAGTTATCGGTGGAGCATATTCAATAGATAAAGACTACCGTCTTCTTTATGGAGAAAGATGGTTTAAAGATGAACAGTTAAATGAAGATGAAATGAATAAAATTTTTAAGAAAGTAAAAAATAAACATTTTGATATTGTTTTATCTCATACTTGCCCTTTTAAATATGAACCTGTTGAAGTATTTATGGCTGGCTTTGATCAATCAAAAGTAGATAAAAAAATGGAACATTTTCTAGATAAAATTGCAGAAAATATCGAATATAATAAGTGGTATTGTGGTCATTTTCATACTGAAAAACAAATTGCTAAATTAGAATTTATGTTTGAAAGAATTAAAGTATTTAACAAAGATGAATTCGCATCTAAATGTAATAATGATGGTTATGAAATATTCTAAAGAATTATAAAATAATTTAGTTAATTCATAATTTAGTAGTATAATTAAAAATATAAATGAGGTATGTTAATGAAAATAATTGAATATAATGAAACTTATATTGAAGAATTAAAAGATTTATTAGAGGAATTACAAGAATATATTGTATCTATTGATCCATATCATTTTAATATTTTAAAAGATGATTATAAAGAAAAAATTTATCTAAAAGACATGGAAGAAGTAAAGAACAATGAAGGTAAAATTTATTTAGCTATTTATGAAGATAAAATAATAGGTTTAATTATTGGTGTTATAAGAAAAGCTGAAAACTCTTTTGATTATGAAAGATTACATAATATGGGAGAAGTTATTGAATTAATTGTAACTAAAAATAGTCGTAAAAAAAGAGTAGGCTATGAATTACTTAATAAAATGGAAGAATATTTTAAAGAAAAAAAATGCTATACAATTAACATTGATGTTTTTGGCTATAATGAAATTGGTAAAAATTTTTATTTTAAAAACGGGTATCATAACCGAATGATGACAGTATCAAAGAAACTAAAGAATGATTAAATGCTCTTTAATTTTTTTTAAGTTTTGTTCTTTTCTTAAAGACAAAGTTAGTTCTTTATGTTAAAATAAATTAGTACAGATTTATAAAAGGTGTGGTATTATGGCAAAGATTATTTCATTAGTTAATCAAAAGGGTGGAGTAGGAAAAACAACAACAAGTATTAATCTTGCTGCCGCTTTAGGTAAAGAAGGTAAAAAAACGCTTTTAATTGATTTAGACCCTCAAGGTAATTCTTCAAATGGTCTAGGTTTAAATAGTAATGATTTTGAATATGATGCGTATGATGTTATAACTAATGCATGTAATGTTAAAGATGCAATTGTTAAAACAAAATTTAAAAATTTATCAATTCTTCCATCAACTATTAACTTAGCTGGTATTGATGTCGAATTTGTAAAAAAAATGTTAGAGGATAATTCTTTTAAGCAAAATGAACAATTAAAAAATGCAATTGAAGAAATAAAATCTCTATATGATTATATAATAATTGATTGTCAACCATCTTTAGGTATTTCAACTATGAATGCCTTAGTTGCAAGCGATTCAGTTATTATCCCTGTTCAATGTGAATATTATGCTTTAGAAGGAATTACCCAATTACTTAATTCCATTATTTTAGTGCAAAATAATATGAATCCTAATTTAAGAATCGAAGGAGTTTTACTTACAATGCTAGATGGCAGGACTAATATTGGTTTAGAAATAATTGAAGAAGTACGTAAATGTTTTAAAACTCTAGTTTTTAACACTATTATTCCCCGTTTAGTTCGTTTAGTAGAAGCGCCATCTCATGGTAAACCAATTAGTGATTATGATCCAACTTCAAGAGCTACGTTAGCCTATGAAAATTTAGCAAAGGAAGTGATTAGTAGAAATGGAAACTAAAAGAAAGGCTTTAGGAAAAGGGCTTGAACAATTATTTTCAAATGAAGTAATTAACTTTCAAAATTATACTAAAGAAATAGTTGACAATGCTAAATCATCTGATATTTTAGAAATTCCTTTAAATGAAATAAGAAGTAATCCTTATCAACCAAGAAAAAACTTTAATGAAGAAACAATTAAAGAATTATCAGATTCAATTAAAGAACATGGAATTATCGAACCAATTATAGTTAAAAAAAGTATTAAAGGTTATGAACTTGTAGCTGGTGAAAGAAGATGCAAAGCTGCTAAAGAAGCTGGCTTAGAAAAAATTCCTGCCGTTATAAAAGATTTTAGTGACCAAGAAATGATGGAAGTTGCTTTAATTGAAAATATTCAAAGAGAAGATTTAAATCCCATTGAAGAAGCAGTTGCCTATCAAAATATAATTAAACTAAGTAATTTAACTCAAGATGAATTTGCTAAAAAATTTGGTAAAAGCCGTAGTTATGTCACTAATTTATTAGGTTTACTAAATTTACCAGAAGAAACTAGAAAATTAGTTATATCTAAAGAACTTAGCATGAGCCATGCTAGAAGTTTAAGCAAATTAGATGATGATGACCTAATAAATACCTTAGCAAATAAAGTTGTCAAAGAAGGCATGAGTGTTAGAACCCTTGAAAATTTAATTAATGCTCAAGAACTTCCCAAAAAACAAAAACAAGAACGTGATACTACCAAAAATATTCGTAATTCCATTTATGAAAAATTATTAAGAGAAAAAGTGGGTACTAAAGTTAAAATATCTCCTAAAAAGATTGAAATACCTTATAGTGATGAAGAAGATTTAACCCAAATACTGGAATCTTTAGGAATTAGAATTGAGGAAATTTAATGAATAAGTTTTTGGAAATGTTATTTAAAAAAGAAATTATTGGACCCGTAATTATTGTTGCTGTAGGTTTTTTTCTTCATAAAATAATTAAAGTTATTGTTGAGAAAATTTTTATTCATGGCAAGAATACTTATGAACAAAAGAAAAGAAAAACGATTGTTAATTTAACTAATAATGTAATTAAATTTTTCTTATATGCTATTATGTTAATAATGATTTTAGATATTTATGGCATTGATACTAGAAGCTTTATTGCTTCATTAGGAATTGCTGGTGTTGTAATTGGCTTAGCCTTACAAGAAACTGCTCAAGATTTTATAAGTGGAATAGCAATTATTACCGATAACTACTATGTTGTAGGCGATTTAGTAACTATTAATAATTTCACTGGTGAAGTAATTGAACTAAGTTTAAAAAGTACGAAGATTAAAAGTATTAGTGGAGAAGTTTTAGTAATTGCTAATCACAATATCACCACAGTTATTAACCTTAGTCAAGAACGTGCTGGTATTAAAGTTGATGTTCCAACCTCTTATGAAGATAACTCCGATAAAGTCGAAAAAGTTTTAAAACAAGTTGTTGAACAAGCCAAGAAAATTCCTAATGTTTATCCCGATAGTAAATATTTAGGCATGGAAGAATTTAAAGATTCAGCCATAACATATTCATTTGTCATTTTTTGCAAACAAAGTGAACGTTTTGATATAAAAAGAAGAATTTTAAAATTAGTTAAAGAATTTTATGAACAAGAAAATCTTAAAATTCCTTATAATCAAATTGAGGTGCATAATGGAAAAGATATTGTATAATTTAAATGACCATGTTATTATGAAAAAGCCTCATGCTTGTAAAACTAATGAATGGATTATTACAAGAGTTGGGGTCGATATTAAATTAAAATGTCTTTATTGTGGACATGAAATTATGATGGACCGTTTAGAATTTGAACGTAAATTAAAAAAGGTAATTGGTGATATAAATGAAACAAAAATTGAAAAGTAAATTAACCCTTCATCCGATTATGACTTACTTAATATTAGTAGGTATAATCATTGTGATAAGTGGAATTTTATCCTTTATTGGTATTGCATCAACTACATATAAGATTAATGCTAATACCTTAGAATATACTCAAAGTCTTTTAAGCGTAAAATCTTTATTTAACTTGACGGGTATTAGATATATTTTTAGTTCAACTGTATCTAATTTTATGAACTTTGCCCCTTTAAGTAGTTTTATAATTATCTTAATTGGCTTTGGCGTCATGGAAAAAAGTGGTTTTTTAAAAACCGCTGTAGCCGTTATAACTAAAAAGATGAAAAGAAATACCGTAACCTTTTTAATTGTTTTCTTAAGTGTTGCTTTAAGTATTATGGGAGATTTATCTTATATAGTAATGCTTCCTTTAAGTGCTTGTATTTTTAAATATGGAAGACGAAATCCTAAAATTGGTTTGATTGCTTCTTTTGCTGGACTTTCTTGTGGTCAAGGATTATCAGCAATTTTTACAAGTGTGGACTCATCACTTTTAACTGAAACCTCACTTGCCGCAAGAATTATTGACCCATCATATCGCCTTGCAACCATTAGTTCCATCTTTATCATGGCTGTGGCAGTAGTATTAGTTTCTATAGCAATTACTTGGATTACCGAGAAAAAAGTTGCTAATAAAATTGGTAAATATCAAATACCTGAAGAAGATAAAGAAGATATTTTAGTAACAAGAAAAGAAATAAGGGGTTTTATCTTTTCTGTTGGGGCAGCAATTTTATATATTTTAATTTTCTTATATAACATTATTCCGGGACTTCCTTTTTCTGGAGCTTTACTAGATAATACCCAAGGATTTTTTATCGATAAACTATTTAGTTACAATTCCTTCTTTTCTAACGGGTTTGTCTTTGTCGTAACTATTTTCTTTATTATCTTAGGATTATTTTATGGAATCGGTTCAAAAACTATTAAAAATCATCAAGACTTTATTGATACTTTAGGCCATTCTCTAGATGGAACAGGAAAAACTTTAGTATTAATTTTCTTTGCTTCTTTATTTATAAGCTTATTTAAAGAAACAAATATTGGTTCAGTTATTGTATCATCATTAGCTAATTTATTTAGTAGTTTAAATTTTTCAGGATTACCTTTAGTAATTTTGTTATTCTTAATTAGTGCTCTAGCAACATTCTTTGTCCCAACCTCAGTTACTAAATGGTCAATCTTAGCTCCTGTTGTTGTGCCCGTTATGATGAATGCTGGAATATCTCCAGAATTTTCGCAAGTAATATTCCGTTTTGGTGAATCATCTGTAATGGGTCTAACACCATTAATGGCTTACTTTGTCATTTACTTAGCTATGCTAAACAAATATCACGATAAAGATAATGCCATTCCTTTAATGGAAGCCTTACGTTATCAAATACCATATTGTATTGTTACATTTCTTGTTTTATTAACCTTAATAATTTTATGGTATGTTATTGGTCTTCCTCTTGGTATTAATGGTGCTATAGTGTTATAATTTAAAAGAAAGGTGTGGTCATATGTCTTTAAAAGCGGGGATTATTGGTTTACCAAATGTTGGAAAGTCAACTTTATTTAATGCCATTACTAAAAAGCATATCCTAGCGGCTAATTATCCTTTTGCCACTATTGAACCAAATGTTGGCGTGGTAACCGTACCAGATAGTCGTCTAGAATTTTTAGAAAATTTATATGTTCCTAAAAATACCGTTCCAACCTCATTTGAATTTACCGATATTGCAGGTTTAGTAAAAGGAGCTAGTCAAGGTGAAGGCCTAGGTAATAAATTTTTATCACATATTAGGGAAGTTGATGCCATTGTTGAAGTAGTAAGATGTTTTCAAGATGAAAATATTATTCATGTTGCAGGCGGTGTTGATCCAATTAGAGATATTGAAATTATTAACGTTGAATTAATACTAGCAGATTTAGAAATCATTTTAAATCGTATTAGTAAAATCGAAAAAAAAGCAACAACAACGAAAGATAAAGAATCATTATTAGAATTAGGAGCTTTACAAAAATGCCAAAAATCTTTAGAGCAAAATATTCCAATTAGATTAATAAAAGATTTAACTGAAGATGAACAACTAGCAATTAAAAGTTTTAATTTTATAACTGCTAAACCGATAATTTATGTAGCTAATGTTAATGAAGAAGCAGCTGTTATAGGCGAGAATGAATATGTGAGTAAAGTTAAAAGTTATGCTAGTAATGAGAATTCTAGTGTAATTGTTATGTGTGCTAAAATGGAAAGTGAATTAGCCGAATTAGAAGAAAGTGAAAAGAAAAACTTCTTAAAAGAATTAGGTATTAATTACAGTGGTTTAGATAAATTAATCTTTGCAACTTATGATTTACTGGGACTTGAAACATTTTTTACCGTTGGTAAAGATGAATGTCGAGCATGGACATTCAAAAAAGGAATGGTTGCCAAAAAATGTGCTGGCCTAATTCATTCTGATATTGAAAGAGGATTTATCAAAGCGGAAATTATGAAATATAGTGATTTAGAAGAATTAAAAGATGATAAAAAAGTTCAAGAAGCTGGTAAGCTTTACTTAGAAGGTAAAGATTATGTAATGCAAGATGGTGACATTGTATATTTTCGTTTTAATGTTTAAAAATAGAGGTGTGAGATGTTTTGGATTAGTTTATTAGTCGCAGTTTTTTTAGGACTTGAATGTTATAGTTTATATCAAAAAAAATTAAAGAAAACTAGTATAAGATTTGCTATCTTAACAATTATTTATCTAGTTATTAACATTTTAATGCTTTATAAAAGTTTAAAAGTAGAGTATTCATCAATCATCTATTTAATGGATGCTTTAACAAATAATCCAATTGTAACTATTTTATGGATACTAATTAATATTGCTTTATATTTGTATCTTGCCAAAGAAATGCTTCTACTTCGTAAAAAACACAAGCAAAACAAAAAGATATTATTAGGAGTATTAATTTCCTATTTAATTTATGATATCTTACTAATCTTTGTTTTATTCCATAACATTATGGTTTATATTTTCTTAATTCTATTAATTAGTTTAATTGTCTTAACTGCTAAAAGTTATTTAAAATCTCATCAAAATTACTTAATTATTATTTTTCTGATTTTAAGTTTATTTACATATTATTCCTACTTTACTTATGGAGGTTCAGCTAGACTTCAAATAGCCATGATGGGTTACCCTTTTAGTGCCTATCAAACGGGTTTAGAAGAATTAACTCATTTAAAAGAAAAAAATGTTCGACAATTTTATCCTATCAAAAATATCCCAGTTGAAAGCGGAGATATGGGTATTGTTTTAGTTAAAAATCATATTATTATTAAAATTGGTAAATATATAGGCTTTTAATAAGCCTTTTTATTTTTATAAAAAATGTAGAATTATTATTAAAAAAATAGTTAAAAATTTACGGTTTGTTTTCTAAAAATGTGATTTTTAAAGCAAAAAAGCCTTCTAAAAATGTGATTTTAGATGTTGATTTTCTTTCTAAAAATGTGATAATATTATTTAGGAGAGTGATATTATGGCTGAGTTAAAGCGAAAAATAGATAAATTTTTAGTTGATTGGAAAAATTCAAAAGATAAAAAACCATTAATAATTAAAGGAGCAAGACAAATTGGTAAGACGACATCGATAGAAAAATTTGGTAAAGAAAATTACACATCTTTTATTGAAATTAATTATGTTTCTATGCCTCAATTTACTCAGATATTTCAAAATGGCTATTCAACAGATAAAATTATTAAAAATATTAGTTTGCTAAATAGTGATTTTAAATTTATACCAGGAGATACTTTAATATTTTTTGATGAAATGCAAGAATATCCTGATACGGCAACATCTTTAAAATTTTTTCATGAAGATGGTAGATTTGATGTTATTTGTTCTGGTTCATTAATGGGAATAAATTATAATCAAATCCATTCTAATAGTGTAGGTAATAAAGAAGATTACATAATGATGTCATTAGATTTTGAAGAATATTTATGGGCTAAAGGATATAGTAATGAACAAATTGAAGATTTGTATAAATGTATGAAAGAAGTTAAGCCATTAACAAATATAGAGTATGATGTTATGATGAGTAATTTTAAAGATTACATTATAACTGGGGGAATGCCTGAAATTGTAAGTACATTTATTGATAACAAAAATTTTAGTGGGATTTTATCATTAGAGCAAAAATTATTAGCTGATTATGAAGAAGATATTACTAAATATGCTGGTGGTTTAGATAAATCAAAAATATTAGATGCTTATAAAAAAATTAAAATATTTCTTGGAAATGATAATAAGAAATTTCAAATTACTAAACTCAGAAATGGAGCTAGAAATAGAGAGTACATTGGTGTTATAGATTGGCTAGATAGAGCTGGAATTGTTAACATAAGTTATTCATTAGAACACTTAGAAATGCCTTTGAAAGCAAATTATAATCCAGATAATTATCGTCTTTACTTTAGTGATACCGGACTATTAATAGGCTCGCTTGATGAAGAATCACAAAAAGATTTAAGAAATAATCAAAACTTTGGAACGTATAAAGGAGCTCTATATGAAAATATAGTGGCAGAAATGCTTACTAAAGCTGGATTTGATTTATTCTTTTATAGAGACGAACAAAATAAAATCGAAATGGATTTTATAATAAGGGATGAAAAAAGTATAATTCCTGTAGAAGTAAAAGCAAGTGATAACGCAACTTATTCATTAAATAAATTAATAGAAGAAAAACAATATAAAAATGTGAAATATGGTATAAAACTATGTAATAAAAATATAGGATTTAATGGTAAATTTTATACATTTCCGTACTTTATGACTTTTTTTCTTAAACGCTTTTTAAATGAAAAAAAATGAGTTTTTTTAAAATATTTTTCTAAAAATGTGAAAATCCAGGGAAAAATAGTCGGAATTTTGTGTAAAAATAGTTTAAAAAAGTTGGAATTTTGTGTTAAAGAACCTTTAAAAAATCGGAATTTTGTGTTATCCTTGAATCAAGGAGTTAATTTTATGAATAGACTTAAAAGAAAAATTGATGATTTTTTAATCGAATGGAAAAATGACAAAGACCATTTGCCATTGATTATTAGGGGTGCTAGACAAATAGGTAAAACTAATGCTATTGAATATTTTGCTAAAAATAATTATAAATATGTTGTAGAAATTAATTTTGATTTACAAAAAGAATATAGAACTATTTTTAATAATGGTTATGAAGTGGAAAACATCATTCATAATATATCAATTATAAATAATAATTTTGAATTTGTACCTAATGAAACATTAATATTTTTTGATGAAATTCAAGACTGTCAAGATGCCGCAACTTCTTTAAAATCCTTTAATCTAGATAAAAGATTTGATGTTATATGTTCAGGTTCATTATTAGGTATTAATTACAATGAAATAGAATCTAATAGTGTGGGGAATAAAGAAGATTATGATATGTATTCTATGGATTTTGAAGAATTTTTATGGGCTTTAGGATATAAAAAAGAACAAATTGAAGATTTATATACGTGTATGAAAGAAGTAAAACCTCTTAGCACTTCAGCATATGAAATTATGCAAAGAAACTTTTTAGATTATGTGATTTTAGGAGGAATGCCATCAATTGTTGCTAAGTTTATTGAAAATAAAAATTTTACTAATATCTTAAAAATGCAAAAACAAATAATAAGAGACTATGAGGAAGATATAACAAAATATGCAATTGGATTAGATAAAACACGAGTTTTAAATGCCTTTCGTAAAGTTACAGTGTTTTTAGGTAATGAAAACAAAAAGTTTCAAATATCTAAGATAGCTAAGGGAGCAAGAAATAGAGAATACTATAGTGTTCCTGACTGGTTAAGTAATGCTGGCTTAGTAAATATATCTTATTGTATGGATACTTGTGCTTTGCCTTTAAAAGGAAATTATAATCCTGATAACTATCGATTATATTTTGCTGATACGGGGTTATTAATTGGTTCTTTAGATGAAGAAGCTCAAGACGATTTAAGAAAAAATAAAAATTTTAATACATATAAAGGAGCTATTTTTGAAAATATTGTTGGTGACATGTTAGTTAAAGAAGGTTACAGATTATATTTTTATCGAAATGAAAAGGGTACAATTGAAATGGATTTTTTTGTAAGAGATGCTAATTCTTTAATACCTATTGAAGTAAAAGCAAGCGATAATGCTACAGTATCATTAAATAAATTAATTGACGATAAAAAATATAAAGATATAAAATATGGTATAAAATTATGTAATAAAAATATAGGATTTAATGGTAAATTTTATACATTTCCGTACTTTATGACTTTTTTTCTTAAACGCTTTTTAAATGAAAAAAAGTTGGAAAAATAGATAAAATATAATGGAATAAGTTTCAAAAATATGCATACAATATATATATAATATATGTATATTAAGTTGACAAAACTAAACAAATATGTTAATATACTATCGAAAAGGAGGGTTGATGTTATGGCTAATTTAACTAGCATTGTTAATGTCAACGTGGATAAAAACTTAAAAAATCAAGCAAATGAAATCCTTAATGATTTAGGACTAAATATGAGCACTGCTATTAATATGTTTTTAAAACAAATAGTTAAACGAGATGGACTTCCATTTGAAGTAACAAATCCTAAGCCAAGTAACGAAATGTTGCATGCTTTAGAAGAGAGTGAAAAAATAATAAAAGAGATAAGAGAAGGAAGAAGAACAGGTTATAATAATATGAGTGACCTTATATCTTCTTTAGAAGAGGAATATTAATGAAATTCATTGTAGATTATACTAGTGATTTTAAAAAACAATTTAAAAAAATTAAAAAACAGGGAAAAGATTTAAAAAAGTTATATGAAGTAATAGAACTTTTAGCAAATGGACAACAGCTAGATTCAAAATGTAGAAATCATAAACTAATTAATGATAAATACTATAAAAAGTGTTATGAATGTCATATTGCACCAGATTGGTTATTGATTTATAGATATGAAGAAAAAGAATTAATTTTACTATTAATGAATACTGGCAGTCATAGTGAATTATTTGATAAATAAGATATCTTTTCTGAAAACATTTTCATATTTCATAAACTTTTTTCTTAAACGCTTTTTAAATGAAAAAAAATGAGTTTTCCAAAATATTTTTCTAAAAATGTGATTTTTGTTATTGATTTTCTTTCTAAAAATGTGAAAATTCAGGAAAAAATAGTCGGAATTTTGTGTAAAAATAGCTTAAAAAAGTCGGAATTTTGTGTTAAACATATAGAAATAAAGTATTTGTTCATATTTAATTTATAAGGCAATACCTAATAATTATGGTGTACTTTAGTTCAAATAAATTAATATAACACCTAGTAAAATTAGGTGTATTTTTTTGAAAAGATGTAAGTGACAAACAATCGTTTTTTTTGTATAATTTAATTGGGTGGGTTCTTATGGAAAAAGTTAAAACTAAAACAATTATGACTAAATCAGACCAAGGCAATAAATGGTTTGGAATTGATTATCATATGAATTTATATAAAGGTTGTTCTTTTGGTTGTATCTATTGTAATTCAAGATGTGAATCTTATCATATTAAAAATTTTGATCAAATTCGTTGTAAAGAAAATGCTTTAGAAATTTTAGAAGAAGAATTAAAAAGTAAAGGATATAAAGGAGTAGTATCTTTTGGAACATTGTCAGACCCTTATAACTTAGAAGAAGAAAATTTAAAATTAACAAGGGGCGCTTTAGAATTAATTTTAAAATATGGTTTTGGGGTATCAATTGATACTAAAAGCGATTTAATCTTAAGAGATTTAGATTTACTTAAAGCCATATCTGAACGTAATAGTGTAATTATTAAAGTATCTATTACAACTCATGATGACGCTTTAGCCAAAAAAATAGAACCTAAAGTTATATCTTCTAGTAGACGTTTTGCTCTTGTCAAAACCCTAAATGAAAATGGTATTTATACAGGTATCTTATTACATCCCGTCTTACCTTTTTTAACTGATAATGAAGAAACTATAAGTGCAATTATTGAAAATGGTTATGCTGCTCACACTAAATTTATTTATACTAAAATGGGAATGACTTTAAGAACTAATCAAAGAGACTATTACTATGCTGCCTTAGATCAACTATATCCCGGTTTAAAAGAAGATTATATGAGTGTTTATAATAATCGTCATATCTGTAATACCTTACAATATCGTTATTTAATGGAATTATTTTTAAATAAATGCAGTGAATATCATATCTTAACTGATATGGATGCCATAATAAGTGACTATAAAAAAGTAATACCTAAAAATGAACAAATAAGTTTATTTTAAAAATTTAGGATATATATTATATTCTATTTTTTTAATTTAACATAAAATACTTTGAAAGAAGGCGTCTTTATGGAAAGTATTTCTTTAGGACAAATTGCAAGTATTTTAACTTTTTTAACAGTTTTAATTGGTGGAATTACAACCATCATTACTATTCTAAAAAAATTTATTTCAAAAATTCTTAAACCTATTGAAAAAAAGATTGATGATTTACAAGAAACCTCTTCTAAAAGTAGAAACAATATTGAATTAGAATTAATTAAAATAATTTTGGTTAATTTTGTTAATGATATTGACCAAGGAATAAATAAAACTCAAATTCAAAAGCAAAATGCTTATGAACTTTATGATCGATATCAAACTTTAGGAGGTAACAGTTATGTTCATGATCGTTGGATGAAATTAAAAGATGAAGGAAAATTATAATTATTTTTGTATAAAAATATCATAATATTCTCATTATTAACATAGAATTAATAAGGAGGATATTTTTTTATGTTTCAAAATTTTGGCTATGAAATTGCTGATTTATTAAAGAAAGCAGAAGATTTTCGTTTTAAACTTCATCATCCTTATGTAGGGACAGAACATTTATTGCTCGCTATTTTAAATAGTTCTAGTGAAGTTAAAAATATTTGTAAAGATTATGGTTTAACTTATGATAATTTTAAAAATGAATTATCTTTAATTATTGGCCATGCTACTGAAGCATCATCAATTAATTTATATACCCCAATGTTAAAAAGAGTTTTAGAATTAGCCCTTAATGATGCTAGTGAAAATAATAATGGTAAAGTAAAAGTTCATCATTTACTTTTAGCAATGTTAGAAGAAGGTGATGGGGTTGCTATTAGAATTATGGCCCGTTTAAATGTTGATTTAGATGATTTATATGATGCTTTAAAAGAAAATTTAGTTGTTAATAAAAAAACTAAAAATTTAGAAATTATGAAAATTGGAATTCATTTAACTAATAAAAATAATAAATCATCTAAATTATATGGTCGTGAAGATGAAATAGAAATGATTATTGAAACTCTTTTAAGAAAAGAAAAAAATAATCCTTTATTAATAGGAAAAGCTGGAGTTGGAAAAACGGCTATTGTTGAAGAACTTGCAAGAAGAATTGTTAAAAAAGAAGTACCTGTTGAGTTACAAAAAATGGAAATATATGAGCTTGAGATGGGTTCTTTAGTTGCGGGTACAAAATATCGTGGGGAATTTGAAGAACGTCTTACCAAAATAATTAAAGAAGTTATTAAAGAAAAAAATATCATTATCTTTATTGATGAAATTCATTCAATGGTTAATGCTGGAGGTGCTGAAGGAGCTATATGTGCCGCCGATATTTTAAAACCATATTTAGCTCGTGGTGAAATTAAAGTTATAGGGTCCACTACAACAAATGAATACCATGAATTTATTGATAAAGATAAAGCTTTAGCAAGAAGATTTGAAAAAATTGTAATTAATGAACCTACTAATGAAGATATGATGCTTATTTTAAAAAACGTTAAATCTTTATATGAAAAACATTATAATATTAATTTAACAGATAGTAATTTAAAAGACGTTTTAGATTTAGCTAATGAATATATTTTTTCGAAAAATAATCCTGATAAAACCTTAGATTTGTTAGATTCTGTTTGTGCAAGAATTAAATATAAAAATATGAATATGTTAGATGTTAATGAATTAGAAAATGTAGTAAAGAAAAAAGAAAATTTATTGAAAAAAAGAGAGTATAAAAATGCTTTAAGAGTTGCCAGGGAAGAACAAGAAATTAGAAATACTAAAAATTATGATGTAAAACTTAAGATGAATAAAGAAGATATTTTAGAAGTTATTGAAAAGAAAACTAATATGATTTTAATAAATCAAAAAGATAAATTATTTAATCAATTAAGAAAAAACTTATTTAACAATATTTTAGGCCAAGATGAAGTTTTAAATAAATTATTAGATACAATGGAATATAATAAACAAAAAGGAACTAGTTTTTTACTTGTTGGTGGAAGTGGAGTTGGTAAGACGGAAACAATTAAAATTATTAGTGATACCCTAAAAACAAATTTAATAAGAATTGATATGAGTGAATATCATTTAGAAGAAAGTATTAATCGTTTAATTGGGGCACCAAGTGGTTATGTTGGTTATGGTAAAGATTATGTTTTTCGCACTCTTATTGATCAACCTTATTCAACTATTCTTTTTGATGAAATAGAAAAAGCTCATCCTAAAGTTTTAAATTTATTATTACAAATATTAGATGAAGGATTTATAACTGATAGTTTAGGAAATAAAATTCATTTTGATCATACTTATATATTTATGACAAGTAATATTAAAGTTAGTGAAAAAATTGGCTTTAATAATTCCTTAAATAATGCCTTAGATAATATTTTATCAAAAGAATTAATGGGAAGAATTGATATTGTCTTACCATTTAATAAAATAAATAAAGAAGTTGCTCAAGAATATATTAATAAAAATTTAAAAAATAAAGATATAGATGAAGAAACATTATTAAAAGAAAGTGATATTGAAAAGTATGGTTTAAGAAATTTAAGAAATTTAATTAATAAATATAATAAAAAAGTAAAGGTAGAATTATAAATCAGTGAAGTTTACAAAAACTGATTTTTTTTAATATAAATCTATAATAAAAAATGATAGAATAAAATATAGGAGGTTATCTAAATTGGAAGATTATCAAAAAGAAATAGAACAGATTTATAAAGAATATAAAACATCTTTAAAAGGATTAAAAAGTATAGATGCTAAGAAATCATTAAAAATTAATGGTAAAAATGTTTTAAGTGAAAAACATCAAGTTACTAAATTAGAATTGTTTTTTAAACAGTTTAAAAATATTATGATTATCTTATTATTTGTAGTAGGAATATTATCTTTAGTAAATGCTATTGTTAATAAAAGTGATTTTTTAGAACCGATTGTTATTTTAGGAACATCTATTCTTAATTGCTTTATGGGTTTTTTACAAGAATCAAAAGCTATGGATGCTGTATCAAAATTAAATAAATATAAGAATGATTATGTAACAGTTAAAAGAGATAATAAATATTATCATCTTAATACTAAAAATTTAGTTGTAGGGGATATTATTATTTTAGAAAGTGGTGATTATATACCTGCTGATGCTAGAATAATCGAAAGTTATTTTGCAAAAACTAATGAATCAATTTTAACTGGAGAAAGCGATACAGTTTTAAAAAGTGATGAAGTAATAAAAGATAAAGTAGCTATTAGTGAAAGAAAAAATATGCTTTATAGTGGAACAGTATTAGTTTCAGGAAAAGCTTTAGCAGTTGTTGTTAAAACAGGAATGAATACTGAATTAGGCAAAATAGCTAAAAGTTTAAATAACGAAGAAGAAGTTTTAACACCACTGCAAATTAAAATTGCTAAAGTTAGTAAATTTATTACAGCTGTTGCAGCCTTTTTAGTTGTAATGGCTTTAATATATGGGATTGTAAGGCATGATGATTTTATAACGGTTATTATGCTTTGTGTATCTATGATTGTGGCAAGCGTTCCAGAATCTTTACCTATTGCTATAACGGCAACTTTAACTATTGGGGTAAAACAAATGGCCAAAGAAAAATCAATAGTTAAAAACTTAGCGGCTATTGAAACTTTAGGTTCAACAAATGTTATTTGTACTGATAAAACGGGAACATTAACTGAAAATAAAATGCAAGTTATAAAAATCTATACTAATAATGAAGAAACTAAAAATCTTAATTTAGATAACCATCAAAAATTAATTGAAATTATGAGTTTATGTAATACAGCTTTACTTAATCATAAAAAAGAATATACTGGAGATGCTGTTGATGTAGCTTTAAAAAATTATTTAACTTCCTTAAATATTAAAGATTTTAAATATTCTAAAATTGTAGAAGTTCCTTTTGATTCAGAGAGAAAAATAATGAGTGTTTGTTATCATAATGATCAAGATATTATGTATGTTAAAGGGAGTTTTGAAAGTATTATAAAACGTAGTAAAAAGATTTTAATAAATAATAAAGTTGTTTCTTTTGATTCAAAGTTAAAAAATAAGTATCGTGATTATGAAAAAGAAATGTCTTTAGAATCTTTAAAGGTTATAGGTTTTGCTTATAAAGAAATAAAAAGTAATAATTTAGATGAAGAAGATTATTTAAAAGAAGAAAATGATTTAATTTTTGTGGGTCTTATTGGTTTAAAAGATCCAGTTAGAAAGAATATTAAAGATGCTATTAGTACTTGTTTAGAAGCTTCTATTAGACCAATTATGTTAACAGGTGATAATTTAGAAACAGCATATGGTATTGCAAGAGAAGTAGGAATATGTAAAAATGAAAGTGAATGTTTAAATGCATCTTCCCTAGATAATTTAAGTGAAGAAGAATTAAAAGAAAATATTCAAAAATATTGTGTATTTGCAAGAGTTAGTCCTGAACATAAATTAAGAATTATTAAAGCTTTAAGTAACTCTGGAGAAGTTGTGGCTATGAGTGGTGATGGCGTGAATGATGCTCCTGCTATTAAGATGGCTCATGTGGGAATTGGCATGGGCAAAAGTGGAACTGATGTTACTAAAGAAGTTGCGGACATTATTTTACTTGATGATAGTTATGATACAATTGTTGTAGCTATTAAAGAAGGAAGAAGAATTTATGATAATGTTATAAGTAATATTTTATATAATTTATCTAGTAATTTTACTGAAATTTTAATTATTTTATTTGGGATGATTACTGGTTTAAATGTTATTTCAGCTATTCATATTTTATATATTGATTTAGTTGCGGATACCATACCATCAATTGCGTTATCTTTTGAATCAGCATCAAAAGATGTTATGAAGCGTAAACCAAATGGCTTAAATAAACCAATCTTTACTAAATTTTTTACAGCCTTTTTAATATCTTCAGTAATTATTGAAACTGTTCTAAGTTTATTTGTCTATTATCATTATTTGCCTATAGGCTTTAAAAACGCTCAGACTCTAGCTTTATTAAGTATCATTGTAAATGAATTTGTTTTTGCTTATAATTGTCGTTCTCTAAAAGAAGAAATTAGAAAAAAAGGATTATTTAGTAATAAATATTTAAATATTGGTATTTTCTTTTTAATGTTTATTCAAGTTATAGTTTTCTTTACACCTATTGGAAATTTATTTGGCCTTGAAAGAATTACGGTTCTAAACTTTTTCTTTGTTTTATTTGTAAATATTGTGGCTTTTATAATTATTGAATTATTAAAACCAATACTTGTTAAATTATTTAAAGATTAATTTATAAAAAAAGTGGTTTAAAATAATAATCTAAATATTGACATAGGGGGGGGGGTCAAGGTTTATAATTACTTAAAGAATAGAGTGATTATAAATGAAAAAAAGAATAAATATATTGCTAATAAGCGTTGTAATTTTAATAGGTGTTTTAAATATATTAACATTTACTAAATATGAAAAAATATTAATAAATAATAATGAAAATTTAGATATAGCATTTTATAAGGGAAATGAAAAAATAGATACAATGCCTGCTAAAGATAATAGTGAAGGGTTAGTATTTATAGATGGAGAATGTGATAATGGAGCAAGTATA